>JAZLGD010000061.1:0-5589 GCA_045616105.1 Oscillospiraceae bacterium
CAAGATAACAAAATAACGGTAATACTGACGTATTACCGTTATTTTTTATGCCGTATGGGCGGAAAATAGCCGTTCAAAATCTATAAATCCCTACGGCGCACAGCCCTAAGCGGTGCTTTTAAGATTTTCAATTCAGTTAAGGAGAACTCCTGCGGCGGTGCCGATGATGGTTGCCTCGTCAACGGTCACGAATTCATAGCGCCTGCCCATGATTTCCTCAGCGTAAACCGCCATGCAGTCCTCAAGATAGGGGCGGAACAGTCTGCTCTTTTTGAAGAGCGAGCCGTCAACAGCAATGCAGGCGGGCTTATTCTGTCCGTCACCGGTCAGCATCATTATTGCGCAGAGCGTGCAGGCAACGCAGCGCGCCGAACGCTCGAATATCTCGTCAATGATGTATACCATATTGACCGCATCCTCGCCGTAAATACCTTTGGGAAGTCTTCCGCTTCCCCACTTATCGGCAATGGGAGTTTCAAAGAACTTCATATCAAGGATGAATTCCTTTGCCTTTTCGGAGAAAACCCCTTCTCTTGCGGCAGCCTTAAGCGCATAGAAACAAATCTCGCCTAAGTATCGGCCCGACATCATCTTCTCGCTTGTGCCGTGGCCTGTATCGGGAAGGTTTTCGTCCATTTCCTTATCAAAGTCGCCCTGAGGGAAGCCGCAATAATAACCCGACTCAAGGTTTACGAGCATTTTTTCCTCGCCCTTGAAGCCCAGCTTTTTGATGCGGTTTTCGGGAAGCAGGCAGCAGGAATTTGCGCCCGTTCCGACAACAAGACCGATGAAGCCGTCGTATCTGCTCTTTTTAAGTGGTGCGCTGCCGCCGAACAGAGTTGCGGGCGTATCGTTAATAACGACAATCTTTTTCTCAGGCACGCCTAAGCGCTTAAGCTCCGCGATGAGGTCCGCGCCGAGGAGCTTTCCCGAAGCATTGCGAATATCCACCTGCTTTGTAATGGAAATAACGCGTCCGTCCTTTTCGGGGGTTATCTCCGCGGCATAGGAGAAGGAGAAACCTATTGCCTCCGCCTCATCCATGAGCGGCAGAATGCTCTGCGCTGTATGGGATATGAAATCCGTCCAGTCTGCGGGCTCATGCAGACCCGGCATATCGTGCTTTTCCAGCTTTTCAATAACTGCACCTTCTTTGGTGAAGGACACCAGCGCCGTTCTGAAGTTTGTACCGCCCGCATCTATGACGGCGACCTTTCGGTTTTTTGGCACATCCGTTTCACCGCGCAGGTAAGTTGCTATCATAGGCATGGTATCGAGCTTTTCCTCAAGGCCTCGCGCCATTTCCGCATAGATTGCCTTCGTGCATACGTCAAGGTCAATGCGGTTTGCGCTCATGCCGTGGCGCTCCATAAATTCTGCTGCTTTTATCATGGTATCTTCTCCTGAAAAAATCGGGGGCAATGCCGCCGATTTTTTGATTTTGGACTTATTTCTTTACGCTTTCCATAACACCCTCGGCAAGACCGGCTATGCCCTGAATCTCGCTGGGGATAATAATCTTGGTTGCGTTGCCGTTTGCAGCTGCGGCAAATGCTTCAAGAGCTTTGATCTTAAGAACGCCCTCACCGGGTGCCGCTTCGTTAATCATGCGAATACCTTCTGCGGTAGCGGTCTGAACCTTGAGGATTGCTTCGGCTTCGCCTTCTGCCTCAAGAATCTGCTGCTGCTTCTTTGCGTCTGCGCGAAGGATTGCGGATTCCTTTTCGCCTTCTGCTTCGAGGATAGCTGCTCTCTTCTCGCCTTCTGCGCGGAGTATTGCTTCGCGGCGTTCACGCTCTGCCTTCATCTGCTTTTCCATTGCAGACTGGATTTCCTTCGGGGGCAGAATGTTCTTGAGCTCAACGCGGTTTACCTTGATGCCCCAAGGGTCGGTTGCTTCGTCAAGGATGGTGCGCATCTTGCTGTTGATGTGGTCACGGCTGGTGAGGCACTGGTCAAGCTCCAGATCGCCTATGATGTTACGCAGAGTGGTTGCGGAAAGGTTTTCGATTGCAACCATGGGGTACTCGATGCCGTAGGTATAGAGCTTGGGGTCGGTAATCTGGAAATAGACAACGGTGTCTATCTGCATGGTTACGTTATCCTTGGTGATAACGGGCTGGGGCGGAAAATCCGCGACCTGCTCTTTAAGAGAAACCTTCTTTGCTATTCTTTCAATAAAGGGAATTTTTACATGGATGCCAACATCCCATGTCTCCTGATACTTGCCCAGACGTTCGATAACGTATGCCTTGCTCTGCTCGACAATACGTATATTCAGAACAATTATAACAATTACAAGTGCCAGTAAAATCGGTAAAAAGTACATGTTATCCTCCTACTTCTGTTTTTTATTTGGCCACTGTTTCTTTAACTTTTTCAACAATGAGCTTTACGCCCTCAATTCTGATTGGAGATACGAGTTCACCTGCTTCGATGATCTCATCGTTTCCGCTTCTTGCAGTCCATGTCTTGCCGTCAACATAAACAGCGCCCGTTCCGGCGATGTTGTTGATGGTTTCCGTGACTCGACATTCCTTGCCTATGGTCATATCTGCGTTTGTCGGCTCAACCTTACCGTTAATGTATTTTTTTACAAGAGGTCTGGTGAAATACAGCGTAACTGCGGATACAACAAGGAACACTGCAATCTGCAGCCAAATCGGTGCATGAAGCATAGAGCATATCATTGCCGCCAGTGAGCCGGCTGCAAACCATATGGCCGCAAGTCCGACGGTAACGGCTTCAACAAGAAGGAAAACAACCATTGCGATCAGCCAGAAAGCAGTTGCCGAAATGCTTCCGAAAAACATAGTATCAACCTCCTGTTTTAGTGTTTATATTTTATTACATTTTTATCACAATAGCAATAGGAAACTGTTTCTTAGCATGGTAAATCGGAAAATAATTTTTTCATTTAGTGCTTTACTTTTGTGATGTGTTGTTGTACAATATTGACAATGTTTGATTGCAATCATCAGGAGGATTATTGATATATGAACAAACTCAACCGCAAACCGCGTAACGAACAGCTATACAAGGCAATACTATCCCTTGAGACCATCGAGGAGTGCATGAACTTTTTCGATGACCTTTGCACCGTATCCGAGCTTCAGGCTATGGAACAGCGTTATCAGGTTGCAGTGTGCCTCAGCAAGGGCATGATTTACAACGACATTCTGGCCGAGACCGGCGCATCCAGCGCAACCATCAGCCGCGTAAACCGCTCCCTGCAGTACGGCAAGGACGGATACGAGGTTGTATTCGGCCGTCTTAAAGAGCTGGAAGAATCCAAATAATAACGATGAGCTTATCTTACGGCCCGCTGGCATTCTGGTACGATCAGCTTACGCTTGATGTACCATATGAAGCGTTTGTTGATTTTTATGAAAAACAGTTTTCCGAAGCCGAAGGCGAATTCAGGACAATTCTTGATTTTTGCTGTGGAACGGGAACTTTAACATGGCTTATGGCTCAGCGCGGCTATGAAATGATAGCGGCAGACGCATCAAGCGATATGCTGCTTCAGGCGGCAGGCAAAGCGGCGGATGTTTCCATTCCGCCGCTGTTCCTATGTCAGGAAGCCGCTGAGCTCGACCTTTACGGCACGGTCGATGCCGCGGTCTGCTCTCTTGACGGCATGGACTACATTCCTCCCGAGGAGCTGCCCGAGGTTTTCCGCAGGCTCAATTTCTTTGTCCGGCCCGACGGTCTTGTCATTTTCGACATACGCCTGCCCGAATGGTTTAAATCAATCGACGGCGAGGTTTTCGTTGACGAGACGGAGGATATGCTCTGTCTGTGGCGCGCCGATTTTGACGAAGACGAAAACTGCATATGCTATGGCATGGATATTTTCTCGAAGCAGGGCAAGCTCTGGCGAAGAGAAACCGAGGAGCATATAGAATATGCCCACGACCCCATGTGGCTTAAATCCCTCATGGAGGCAGCCGGCTTTGAAAATGTCCGTCTATGCACCGACTGTCCTCAGGGTACAGACGGCAGAATGTTTATCATAGCAAAAAGAAACAGCATTTACTGAGGTAAAACAATATGGATAAAATTTTAAGAGCAACTGCCGCTGAGGGCTTTGTAAAGATGTCCGCCATCTCCGCAAAAGAAACCGTTCAGCGAGCAAAAGACATACATCACCTGACGCCCACAACCTCCGCCGCCCTGGGTCGTACTCTCTGCGGTGCATCCATGCTCGGCAATCTTCTCAAGGAGGAAAAAGGCAGCCTTACCATTCGCATAAACGGCGGCGGCCCCATTGACGGAATTGTTGCAGTTTCCGACTCTGAGGGCTTTGTTCGCGGCTATGTGGGAAACCCCAAGGTCGATCTTCCCCTGAGAGAGGACGGAAAGCTTGATGTAGGCGGCGCAGTCGGAGCTGACGGCATGCTTACTGTCAGCCGAGATATCGGCCTCAAGGAGCCCTACATTGGCTCTGTTGAGCTGGTTTCAGGCGAGATCGGCGATGACCTCACCCGCTACATGCTGGAAAGCGAGCAGATTCCCGCAGCATGCGGTCTCGGCGTTCTTGTGGACACCGACCTGAGCATAAAAGCCGCAGGCGGCTTTATCGTCCAGCTTATGCCCGGCGCACCCGAGGAATATATCGACATTCTTGAGAATAACATTTTCCTGATGGATCAGCTCACAACCATTTTGGCCGAGGACGGCCTCGAGGAGGTCTTTGCTCAGGTACTCAAGGGGCTCGAATATCACATTGTTGACGAAAACGAGGTTGGCTACCGTTGCTACTGCAGCCGCGAAAAGGTTTCTGATGCTATGTTGAGCGTCGGCACCGATGCTATTCAGGAAATGATTGACGACGGAAAAAACATAGATGTAAGCTGCCAATTCTGCGACAGCATATACAGTTTTTCTCCTGACGAGCTGGCCGCGCTCATCTCCGAAAGCGAAAAAGATTTCGGAAATGAAAATTAATTGTTGACAACTGGCAAAAGCTTTAGTATAATAAACAAGCCGTTGACAAGGGAGCTTAGCTCAGCTGGTTAGAGCACCTGCCTTACAAGCAGGGGGTCACTGGTTCGAGTCCAGTTGTTCCCACCAATTCCATGCCTCTGTAGCTCAGTAGGTAGAGCAGCGGATTGAAAATCCGCGTGTCGTTGGTTCAACTCCGACCGGAGGCACCACCCGACCTTATAGGTCGGGTCTTTACGCGGGCATAGCTCATCCGGTAGAGCGCCACCTTGCCAAGGTGGAGGTAGCGAGTTCGAGCCTCGTTGCCCGCTCCAAACAGCTATGCGAGTTGAATAGGCTCGCATTGCTTATATGGCGCCATAGCCAAGTGGTAAGGCAGCGGACTGCAAATCCGCGATTCCCCGGTCCAAATCCGGGTGACGCCTCCAGAAAAAAGCACACCGCGTTGCGGTGTGCTTTTTTCCACGATGTGTTCCACTGTGTGGAACGTGATGCACGCTTCGCGCGTGATGTTCGGCTTTGCCGAGTGATGCGCCTGCGGGCGTGAGTGGAACACATCACATCACTTTTGCCGAAGGCAAAAACATCACTATGGCGAAGCCATAACATCACTTGCCCGTCAGGGCAAACATCACTTTACAT
>JAZLGD010000062.1:0-3198 GCA_045616105.1 Oscillospiraceae bacterium
TGTTTTTTGCAAGGCAAGGCAAATTACCGCAGGAATACTGCCGTATTTCAAGGTAATTTAACGTAGTTTTGCGTAAAACAGTCGCTTTTCAGGCTGTAATTCCCTATGGTGCACAGCCCTAAATCAGCGGTTTTTTTCTTATTCTGTTATTACAGGAAGTCCGGTTATATAGCGGCGCATCATATCAAAGATATAGTTGCCGGATACTCTGCGGATGTAGCTCCTTGTGCGGCGGTTGCCCACATGAAGCTCGCGGACAAAAGTGCCGTCTTTGGTGGCGAGAGAAACGAAAACGGTTCCGACCTCGTGAACACCGTCACCGTCGGGGCCTGCAAGACCCGTTACGCCGACACCCATGTCGGAGCCCAACTTTTCGCGAACGTTTTCAGCCATGAGCTTCGCAACCTCGTATGAGACTGCACCCTTTTCTTCAATGAGCGCAGGGTCTATGCCCAAAAGCTTAGCCTTTGCGCCGTTGGTGTAGGTTGTAACTCCGCCGAGAAAGAATTCGCTCGCACCGGGAATGTCGGTGAATCGCTTCGCAAGCTCACCGCCTGTGCAGCTTTCAGCGGCGGAGAAGCTCATGTTCTTCTCCTTGAGAAGCTGGAAGACCCGTTCCTCAACGCAATCCACATCTATGCCGAAAACGATATCACCCAGCACATCGCAGACATGCTCGATAACGGGCTTCATCATTTCCTCCGCTTCTTCAACGCTTTTTGCCTTTGCAGTTATCTGCAGAAGGCAGTCACCCTCCTTGGCATAGGGAGCCATGGTGGGATTGGTCATGGAGTTCATCTCATCGCGGAAAAGCTGATCCATTGCGCTCTCACTCATGCCGAAAACACGTACGGAGTGAGAGATTATTTTTTCATCGGAGAGGGAGCGGAGATAGGGGATTGCGCTGGTGCGGAACATGGCGTTGCACTCCTTGGGAGGGCCGGGGATCATGACGACAATCTTGCCGTCTTTCTCAAACGCACAGCCGGGCGCGGTGCCGCAATCGTTGTGGAAAACGGTGCAGCCGGCGGGCAACATGGCCTGCTGGAGGTTGTTCTCCGTCATCTCCTTGCTGTAACCCTTGTTGGTGAGATAGTCGTAAAGACAGGACTTTTCATCCTCGTTCATCTGAAGCTCAAGACCGAAGCTCTTTGCAAGAATCACCTTTGTAAGGTCGTCGCAGGTGGGCCCCAGACCGCCGGTGGAAATGATTATGTCCGCGCGGGATTTTGCAATCTCAATACAATCCGCAAGCCTTTCGGGATTGTCACCAACAACGGTATGGTATTTGACGTTTATTCCGATTTCGCTGAGCATGAGTGAAATGTCGCGGGCATCGGTGTTTGTGGTGTGACCCAGAAGTATCTCGGTGCCGACGGAAAGTATCTCGGCATTGTAAGCCTTATTCTTCATGTCCGACCTTTATCCTTTCAATTCCGTTGTATGCCTCGTCAACGAGTGCTTCAATATCGAGTACGGACTCGATTTCCGCAACCTCCTGAAGCTTGGGCTTGGTCTTGGGATGCTTGGGAGTGAATACGGTGCAGCAGTCCTCGTAGGGGAGGATGGAGGTCTCGAAGGTACCTATCTTGCGCGCCATGCGTACAATCTCTTCCTTGTCCATGCCGATAAGAGGCTGGAGCACGGGAAGCTCGGTGACTGCCTGAGTGGAGGCCATGGCCTCCATGGTCTGGCTTGCAACCTGACCTAAGTTTTCGCCCGTTACGATTGCCTTTGCACCGTTTGCGTCAGCTATGCGCTGCGCGATGCGCATCATAAAGCGGCGCATGATGAGGGTGAAGAACTCCTCGGGACACTTTTCGCGAATCTCTTCCTGAATATGAGTAAAAGGAACGACCTCGATGGTCATTCTGCCGCAGTAAGCTGTAAGAAGCTCCGCAAGCTCAACTACCTTCTGCTTTGCCTGCTCGGAGGTGTAGGGGAAGGAGAAGAAGTGGACGGGGATAAGGCGAACGCCGCGCTTTGCTATCATATAGGTGGAAACGGGGCTGTCGATACCGCCGGAGAGCAGCGTCACCGCAACGCCGTTCGAGCCAACGGGCATGCCGCCGGCACCGGGAGTGGGCGCAGCATGAACATATGCCGCAAGATCGCGCACCTCAACATGAACGGTCAGCTCGGGATTGTGAACATCAACAGCACACTGGGGATAGGCTTCCGCAAGCTCGCCGCCGACGAACTGGCTCAGCTGGATGCTGGTCATGGGGAAACGCTTGTCCGAGCGCTTTGCCTCGACCTTGAAGCTCTTTGCGCTTTCCATGTCCTCCTTGAGGTAGGAGATTGCAAGCTCCGCAATCTTCTGAGGATCCTTTTCGCAGCCGGATGCGCGATTGACAGATGCAATGCCGAATACCTTGGTCATGGCCTCAAATGCCTCGTCCATATCGCTTTGCTCGTTAAGCGGCTCAATGTAAACCGTTGACTGCATGAGATAAGTTTTGAATTCGCCGATCATTGCAAGACGGCGCTTTATATTGTTCATGAGCTTCTGCTCGAAGGTTCTGCGGTTAAGACCCTTGAGAACAATTTCGCCCAGCTTAAGTAAAATGATGTCGTTCATATTCACATTCCTTTTTATATTTAATCACAATTAATCATTTTAACATTTATATATATTTTTTTCAATAATAAAGCGCAGGAGTTAACCTGCGCTTTGATTACTTTATAAGCAAAGGAGTCAGTCCGATAAGGAACTGAGCAAGAAAATATGTAATGTGCAGTATATGGCCGTTCCGCTCGCTGCGTGTATCACCGAAATACTGGACGGAAAGTATGGTGTCGCTTGCTACAAAGCTTATGCCCGCAATGGCGAATACCAGTGTTCCGGGGTCAAAGCCGAGAACGGCAGAGCCGATTGCACAGCCGCACATGAAGCAGATAACTGACATATAAAGACCGCCGGGGACGAAAAGCCTGTTCATGTCAATCTTGTGGCGCTTGGAGTTGTAATATTCGAATATGAGGAGAACGATAGTGACGGGAATGGCGATTTTCCATGCTGAGGGAACAAGACCCAGAAGCGCGATTATATAGAAGATATGACCGATAAGGAACGCTGCGGAACCGCTTGCAAAGCAAATTTTGAATTTGTCTGGGTGTATATACCGCATGGCGAGAAACTCATCGCCCAGAAATCCGAAAAAGATGCCGATGACGACAAGCACGGCAAAGCGTTTA
>JAZLGD010000063.1:0-12851 GCA_045616105.1 Oscillospiraceae bacterium
AGAAGTTGCCGCGGTCGGAGCAGGTGATTTTTACGACGGGGCTGGGATCGAAACCGCTTGCATATGCGCGTGCCTTGTAGTCCTTACCTTTTTCGATTGTAACCGGTCCGCTGTAGAGCGCACTCTTCTCAGTGGGGTCGGAGCCATCAGTTGTGTAATATATTTTTGCATTGGGTGTTGAGCTCTTCATGCTCAACTTATCGCCGCTATGACTGAATATGGGTGTTCCTGCCGCGGAGCATTCAATGAACTTTGAAATAATGCTGGAGCGCAGACCATTCCAGTTTATGGCGCTGACTGCGGTAACGGTTGTGTCCTTGCTGACATAGAACGGTTCTGTATACTTTGTGCTGTTCGTGGGTGTGGGTACCTTACCATCTGTTGTATAGTAAACATTGCCGCGACTGTCGCCGGAGATAGTTACCTGTTTTCCCTGAGCTGTATCCTTAACGCTGATGACGGGGTCCTTAATTCCGTCTGCTGTGCCCTTGGAGCCGGGGTAAGCACTGTAATACATGACTCCGGACTGAAGAGTAATTCCACGGCGGTAGCAAAGCTCGCTGACTGTTACGAACTCATAACCCTTTGCCTTGAGGGTATCGATTGCGCGAAGCGCACCTTCAACGGAAGTGCTGTAAATGTCATGCAGAAGAACGATGGAGCCGTCCTTTGCATTCTTAATAAACTGGTTATAGACCGAATCCGCATTGCGGCTTTCCCAGTCTCTTGTGTCAACAGACCAGTAGAAGCAGGGTGTTCCGACTGCCTTCAGAACGGATGAGTTTGCATTGCCGTAGGGCGGGCGGAGGTTGTAGTTAAGATCAAAACCCAGTGCATTGTCCAATGCCTTATCGACCTTGCTGAGATTGGACGAAATAGAGGAGCTTGAAAGGTTGTTGAGGTTTGAATGGTCATATGTATGGCTTGCGACCTCATGGCCTTCTTCCCACATGCGCTTGACCGTGCTGCTGTAGCTGCTGACATTCTGTCCTACAATAAAGAATGTGCATTTTGCATCACGCTTTTTAAGTCCGTCCAGCAGGGTTGATGTATACTTGCTGGGGCCGTCATCAAATGTTACGGCAATAAGTTTGTCTCCGTTTGCCGCCAATGCGCTCATCGGCAGTAGGCTCATCAACATGATTACTGCGAGCAGAAAGCTGATTCTTTTCTTCATCTCACTTATTCCTTCATTCTTTGTTTTTTTATTATCTATGTTTCTATAATACATCGCAGCAAAACGATTGTAAACAAGGTCTTGCTACTTTTTTTGCTCTTGGTTATAATTAAATCACATCTATTGAAAGGATCTTGCCAATGAACGAATTTTTGCTGTATTTTTCCGGAATAAAAGGCAAATATGTTGACGGAAATGTCGGTGTTCCTTTCCTCGTTTCAAAAGAGGGCAACCTGATTGGCAAAAGCGAGCTTCCCTTTTACTATTCGGATGAGTTTTTCACGAAATCCGCCTGTTCTTATAACCACAAGCTCGCTGTAATGTCCCTCGGAATGTCCATGTCGGCATTCACAAGAAAAGCCTACGGCGATAAGCCCGTGCGTTCGCTTTTATCTGCAATCGGATGCGACCAGAAGTTCATTCGCACGAAAAAATTTGATACTGCCGAGCCCACAGACGACAGCTGCGGCTATGCCTTCGGTATCAAAAAGCTTCCCGACGGAAGCTATCTCGTTCCCGTCATAATCCGCAGTCACAAATACGGCGGCGAATGGGTCAGCAATGCCCATGTTTTTGACGAAAGCTGTCCGGATTTTCCTTTCGGCTTTAAAACTGCCGCAGATAAAGTGTATGACGCACTGTCCGGCTACATATCCCGTCCCGAGCTTTCGGGCAAACGCATTAAAATCTGGATAAGCGGCTTTTCACGCGGCGGCGCCGTCGCAAATCTTCTCGGCGCAAGACTCAGCCTCGAAAGCGGCATCGAAAAGGACAACATTTTTGTCTATACCTTTGCAACGCCCAACACCGTTCGCAGGAGCGCTCTTGTTTTCACGGACAACATTTTTAATATCGTTTCCGAAACCGACGCCGTTCCCCGCATGCCGCTGGCAAGCTGGGGCTACTGCCGCTACGGCACCGACCTGTTTCTCCCCTGCAAATCCCGCTGCGGCGAAGAGGCATTTTCGATCCGCCTTGAAGCAATGCGCAGCGCCTTTTCCGGGCTGTGTACACAAATCGGAATCGACCACATTGAATACGCTCCTCTGGATGAGCAGGAGAAAGCGCTCGACCTCTTCTTCGACTATCTGGACGACCTTGTCCCTCAGGCGGACAATTATGCAAAGGGCGGCTACCAGTCTCTGATTATGGACTATATGAAAGGCGTGGTAAGTAAAAGCAAAACCGAGCTTAAGCGTTTTGTTTATTTCATGCTTCCCGATAAGAAAGAGCTCGCCGATGAATTCTGCGCAATCTTTGAGCAGTGGAACAGCATGAGCAAAAACGAAAAGTCCCAGAAGATTACGCTGCTGAACATAAAGATTACGGGAAAGGTCACGAAGCAGCTCATTTCGGGAAATTCCCCTGCGTCGGACATAGTATCCACCGCACTCAGCATCCTTGTACACTACGCTGCAAAGCTCACCGCAACAAAGGTGACGCGCGGCGGTCAGGTCTTTTATTATGAACAGCTTATAAGGCTCGCTGCAGATACTTTCGCTCTTGGCAGCGACAGCCCTCTTTTAATGCAGCATTGGTCGGAAAGCTACCTTGCATGGCTTCTCTCCGGCGATGAACATGAGCTGTATTCAACCTCCGCATACCCGCGCGTAAAACTCAAGTAGTTGACATCACGGTATTTTTATTTATAATAACCTTTGGCATCAAACAGGCATCAAAAACACAAAAAACGGAGAAAAGAAATGGACAAAACACTGGTAGTCATGGCTGCAGGTCTTGGCTCAAGATACGGCGGAGTCAAGCAGATTGAGCGTCTCGGTCCCGACGGCGAGATACTTATGGAATATGCCATATACGACGCGCTGCAGGCAGGTTTTAACAAAATCGTTCTCATCATTAAGCCCAATATGCTCGATGATGTTAAAGAGCTTTTCGGCGACAGGATTGAGCGCAGCACAGGAATAAAAATTGACTATGCTTTCCAGAAGAACGAGTACTTCACAGAATCCCGTCCCGAGTTTGCCGACAGAGCAAAGCCCTTCGGAACAGTGCACGCGGTCATCTGCGCAAAGGATGTAATCACATCCCCCTTTGCCGTTATCAACGCCGACGATTATTACGGTCGCAAGGCTTTTACGGTAATATCCGAAGAGCTGGATAAGCTTCAGGGAGCTGCCGACGCCACCATGGTCGCCTACCGCCTTAAAAACACCGTCAGCAAATTCGGCACCGTTACCAGAGGCGTTTGCAGTGTGGAAGACGGCTTCCTCAGAAAGGTCACCGAAACATATAAGATCAAGCTTTTCGACGACGGAGTTATCCGCGACACCCAGCTTGGCGAGGACGGCCCCGTACTCGATCCCGACGCATTTGTTTCCATGAATATGTGGGGCTATCATCACGACATTCTCAATGTTATGGAACAGTATTTCTATGATTTCCTCAAAAAAATCCCCGCAGAGGACGTCAAGGCAGAATGTCTGCTGCCCACAATGATGGACGCACTCATAGGCGCGGACAGAATCAAAGTTTCCGCTCTCAGCACGGACGACCGTTGGTTCGGTCTTACCTACAAAGAGGACAAACCCGGAGTCGTCGCAGCTCTCACGGCACTTCACGATTCGGGTGTCTATCCTTCCGTACTCTGGAACTAAATAAATTAAGCTCAGCAGCAAAAGCTGCGGGGCTTTTTTACTCATATTACTTTTTATACATTCTATATTCAGGCGGAACATCATATAAAACTTCATGCTCGGAAAGTGCCGCGTCCCTCAGGTTAAATTCACCACGGCAGGCGCACCAGTTGTATGCCGCACCGATTGCTATGCGCATACCGAGCGTAACAATATCTTCGGGCTTGTTCTGGTTTCTTATCATACCTGCCTCCTGGCAGTTTTTGACGAGAGTTGTGAGCCAGGGGAAAAGCTCCTCGGTAAAGTCGAAGAGGCCTATTCTTTCTCTCAGCTCCAGTTCCATAAGCGTGGATGCGAGATCCGCGCCCAGATCCATCGTCAGCTGCAGGTACTTATCGTAAATCATCCAGATTCGTTCAAGGTCGTTCTTAGCGGAAACTATCTGTGACAGCATGGTCTGGTAGTCACCTCTGAGCCCCTCGAGCATATAGATTATTACATCGTCCTTACCGGCAAAAAGGCTGTAAAACGAGGAACGGGGAATTCCCGCAGCTCGGCTTATATCGCTGACGGAAACCTCGCCATAACCCTTCTCCTTAAAGAGGGTAAGCGCCGCATTGATTATTTTTTCGGTATTTTTAGAACTTGCTACTGCCATGTCCTTTCCTCCACACCGCCTACAAATGTCCAATTCTTTTGTACAGTTTACTCCATTTTGTCGTCTTTGTCAAACAAAAAACGAATTCTGTCGTAAAAATTTTCTTTCCCAAATTAGAGGAAACGGAGATTTTTTCCCGTCGCCTTGACTAAAAATCGCGGCAATTTTATTATTTAATCAGCAAATTTTAAAATATAATGTGAATGAGGTTGATATTCTATGTCCTACGATATTCTGTTATCCCCCATGAAAATCGGCACTATGGAGGTCAAGAACCGCACCATTATGTCCGCAGCCGAAGTAAGTCTGGGTCAGCCCAACGGCAAGCCCACCGAAAAGCTCATGGATTACTATGAGGAGCGCGCAAAGGGCGGCGTTGGTCTGATTATCCCCGGCGTTACCCGCGTTAACGATAACTGGGCAGCATCCACCTACACTCAGCTTGCAATGAGTCACGATTACCACATCGAGCCCATGCGTGAGTTTGCTGACAGACTCCACAAGCACGGTGCAAAGCTTGGTATACAGCTTCATCACCCCGGCAGACAGGGTTACTCCGCATCCATCCACTCCCTGCCCGCTGTTATTCCTCTCTCCAACGCATTCCCCAAGATAATGAATCCCATTTACAAGTGCACCCCCGTTCTTAACAAGCTCGAGAAGAACTCCAAGCTCTGGCCCGTACAGACTCCTACCGCAGTTGAGCTTGCAAACCACGGTGCAATGAGAATCAAGACCATGAGCCACAAGCAGGTTCAGAATCTTATTCAGGATTTCATCAACGCTGCAGAACGCTGCAAGAAGGCGGGCGTTGACGTTGTCGAGCTTCACGGCGGTCACGGCTATATCATTCAGCAGTTCATTTCTCCCCACACCAACAGACGTACCGACGAATACGGCGGCAGCTTCGACAATCGCATGCGCTTCGTAAGCGAAATCATCACCGGTATCCGCGAGAGATGCGGCAAAGACTATCCTCTCATGATTCGTCTCACTGCTGATGAAATGTATGCAAAGATAGGCAGAGCCGGCACCGGCTATGACGTTGAATACGGCAAGCAGGTCGCAAAGCGCCTTGAGGAGCTGGGCATCGACTGCATCAACGTTACCTCCGCATGCTATGACGCATATAACTACTGGCTGGAGCCTACCTCCTTTGAGCCCGGCTGGAGAAAATACCTTGCAAAGGAAATCAAGAGTGTTGTAAGTATTCCCGTTGCAGGCGCAGGCGTTATCCGAACTCCCGAGCAGGCTGAGAAGCAGCTCGAGGAAGGCTATCAGGACTTCGTCGCTTCCGCACGTACCTTTATCTGCGACCCCCACTGGGTAAAGAAGGCAGAAGAAGGCCGTCCCGAAGAAATCCGCCGCTGCATCGGCTGCCTTAACTGCATCCGTTCCTTTATGACAAAGGCATGGGTCGGCGAAGCTGCGCAGTGCGCACTTAATGTCGGTATGGGCATTGAGAAGCAGTACAACAACATGCCCAAGGACGGCGACGGAAGAAAAGTCGTTGTCATCGGCGCAGGCCCCGCGGGACTTACCGCCGCACAGACTATGGCAATGCGCGGCTTTGACGTAAGCGTATTTGAAAAGGCTGAAAAGCCCGGCGGCCAGGTCATTACCGCTTCCACCTGCAACCTCAAGGATAAGCTTTACTGGTCCATCGAAGACCTTATGGTCAACGCAAAGAAGGCCGGCGCTGAGATAAAGCTCGGCACCGAGGCAACTGCAGAAGCAGTCAAAGCAATGGAGCCCTACGCAGTTGTTGTTGCAACCGGCGGCGTTCCCGTACGCCCCAAGTCCATCCCCGGTCTCGACGGTGAAAACGTTCTTGTCGCTCCCGAAATCATCATGAAAGAGAAGCGCATCGAGAACAAGAAGGTCGTCGTTGTCGGCTCCGGTATGACCGGTCTGGAAACCACCGAAATCCTTAACGAGTGCGGCAACACCGTAACCGTTATCGAAATGGCTCCCGAGGTCGCTCCGGGAACATGGTTCCAGCTCGTTGATGACGAGATGGAGCGTATCGCACCTTACGGCTCCAAGTTCCTCACCGGCACCAAGCTTATGGGTGTTGAGCCCGGCGTTGTACATACCGAGGATGTTGCTTCCGGTGCAAAGATCGATCTGGATGCAGATTATGTTGTTCTTTCCCTCGGCGTACGCCCCGTTAACGGAATCATCGAAGAGCTCGAGAACGCAGGCGTTGAAAATGTTATCGCTGTCGGCGACGCAAAGAAGAGCGGCACTATCGCTGACGCTTGCCACAGCGCATACGACGCAGTAATGAAACTCTGATTAAACGCTTATTAATATAAGGAGAAGAATTATGATTACTAACAAAACAATCGTTCTTACCGGCGCATCCAGCGGTATCGGTCTTGAATGCCTGAAGCTTCTCGTTCAAGGCGAAGGCAATGTCATTCTTGCAGTTTCCCGTAAGGCAACCGAAAAGCTCGTTGGCTGGGGCGAAAACGTAATCCCCTTCGATGCCGACATCAGCACCAAGGAAGGCGTTGACGCAATCTTCGCAAAGGCAGAAGAGCTTTGGGATAAAATCGACATCTACTATAACAACGCAGGTTATCCCTACTACGAACTTTACGACTACGAGGATTGGACCCGCACCGAGCGCATCTATCAGGCAAATGTAATCGGCCCTGCTTACACCTATGTTAAGTACAAAAACCACCTGAACGGCCGCGAGGGTCATCTTGCATACACCGTTTCCGCAATCGGCCAGATGGCAATGCCCGGCTACGCACTGTACTCCTCTTCCAAGTTCGCACTTCAGGGCTTCCAGCAGGCAATCCGCCTCGAGATGCCCAAGACCATGAAGCTGACCTGCCTCTACCCTGTTGCAACCGACACCAACTTCTTCGTCACCGCTGCTGACGGCAAGGACTTTGAAAAGCCCTTCCCAGTACAGAAGCCCGAAGTCGTTGCAAGAAAGATGGTAAAGGGTCTCGAAAAGGGCAAGAAGAGCGTTTCTCCCTGCGGGCTGTTTACCTTCGCAAAGGTTCTCATGACCATTCTGCCTCCCGTACGTACAATCTACTGGAAGCTTGAAGCCGGTAAGCTCTGGCGTTTCAAGAAAAAACTTGACGCAGCAAAGAAATAATTAGCGCTTAGCAAAAGCCCTGAAGAACTATACTATACAAAAGTTTAGTTTCTTCAGGGCCTTTTTCTTAAATGTCCAAGCCCTTTGTACACTTTAGCCACTTTTGTCGAAGCAGTTAAACAAAAATCAAATTCTGTCGTAAAAAACCACACTCGAAGATTATAGAAAAAGTAGATTTTCCGATACATTGTTGACTAACGACAGCTTGTTATTTTATTATTAAAGTGCAAACAAGAAAAGGGCAAAATGTTTTCTTCTGACGCGGGCTGTTTCTTTCCTCAAAGCCCTCTAAAACGTGCTTCCTTCTGTCCGCGTTTTTTCCCCCTTTTTTCCGAGCTTCATCCCTTTCTCTCGGAAAAAGCAAAAAGCAGCCTCGTCCCCCCGAGGCTGCTTTTTTATATTTCGCAAGGCGAAATATAAAAACAGATAATTTGATTTCTTGCTCGCTTTACGAAAAATAAAAACCTCCTCTTTCAGAGGAGGTTTTTTATTATCTTTTAGTCAGCTGCGCGCATTGAAAGGAATGCGTTAATGAAACCGTCGATATCGCCGTCCATTACGTTCTGGATATTACCGTTTTCAAAATTAGTACGGTGATCCTTTGCCAGAGTGTAGGGCATGAATACATAGGAACGGATCTGGCTGCCCCATTCAATCTTCTGCTGAACGCCCTTGATGTCGGAGATTTTTTCGAGATGCTCGCGCTCTTTTATTTCCGCAAGGCGTGCACGGAGCATATTCTTACAGTTTTCGAGGTTCTGGAAGTGGCTTCGCTCGACCTGAGATGCAACAACGATGCCTGTGGGAATATGGGTCAGGCGAACTGCGGATGAAGTCTTATTGACCTTCTGACCGCCTGCGCCGGAGGATCGGTAAACATCCATCTTGATGTCTTCCTCGCGAAGCTCGATCTCGTTATCATCGCTTATCTCGGGCATGACCTCAACCGCGGAAAAGGAGGTATGGCGTCTGCCGGAGGCATCGAAGGGAGAGATACGAACAAGGCGATGGATGCCGTGTTCACTCTTCAGGAAGCCGTAAGCATTTTCGCCCTCGATCATAATGGTCGCGCTCTTGATACCGGCCTCGTCACCATCGAGATAGTCCATAAGCTTAACGGTATAGCCATGGCGATCTGCCCACATATTGTACATACGGTAGAGCATGGAGGTCCAGTCCTGTGCCTCGGTGCCGCCTGCGCCTGCATGGAAGGTCAGGATGGCATTATTTGCGTCATATTCGCCTGTGAGCAGAGTTCCGAGTCTGGTTTCCTCAAGTTTCTTTTCAAAAGCGGCATAATCACTCTCCAGCTCTTCGAGCATGCTGTCGTCATCCTCTTCAAGAGCCATCTCGCACAGGGTGTACATATCGTCCCATGAAGAAGTAAGCTTGCTATAGCCCTCGCACTTATTCTTAAGCTGCTTTAAGCGCTTCTGAACTCGCTGTGAGTTCTCAACATCGTTCCAGAAACCGTCGCGGGCAGATGCTGCCTCAAGCTCTTCGATTTCCTTCTCGGCGCTCTCAAGCTTGAGCGCATCGCGGAGAACATCAAGAGTCGGCTTAACATTATTAAGCTTTACCTTATATTCTTCAAATTCCAGCATAATTATCATTCCTTATACATTTATAAAAACAAGCTAAAGTATTATACACAAATTCTCTCTGCTTGTAAATATTTTCTTTGTCGGACCGCCTTACCGCAGGCTGCGGCATCACTTGCCTTTGTTTGCTCTTTTCAGAAGTGCCTCTATGATTCTGTCGCCGATGCCTCCGCAGATTGCAACGTTTCTTATGGCGGAATCGGTTGCGCCAAGCATCATCATTTTAAACTCGGGATTATCATAGTTTATTCTGCCCCCGTTTGAGCGCGCCATTACAAGCTCTATCGCCTTATGTAGCATGCGCATGGTTTTTGAGTAAGGCATCATCTCCATGATGGAGCTGTCAAGGTCAAATTCGCCCACATTCTTTTCGCGGCTTTCGTATTTATAGCCTATAAGCTTTTCCCAATCGGCCTTGCTCGGAGTTCCTCCAAATTTTTCATACCACGTGCCTGTCTGCCACTCGGGTGCGTCCACCTTCTCGCCGTTTTCGGGAACATATTCAACGCAGAGCTCCCCTACGCAGAGCTTATATGTTCCCTCGGGAATGCGCCATGTGCCGTCATGCCAGACTGAGAAGCATCTGTCGTTCAGCTTGAAGCAAAGCTTCTTTGATTCACCGGGCTTGAGGTAAACTTTCTCAAATCCCCTGAGCTCACGCGCAGGTCTTGCCAGTCCATCTGCGGGAGGCTCAACAAACAGGTGCACCACCTCGGCACCTGCCAAGCCGCCCACATTCTTGACCCTTACGCTCAGAGTATCGCCGTCGAGCTTTAAGTCGGAATACTCAAAGCTTGTGTAACTGAGTCCGTGGCCGAATCTGAAGCGCACGGGAATATTCGCACTGTCATAGTAACGGTAGCCGACAAAAACACCCTCACGGTATTCCGCATCCTTCTCGCCGTAAATCTCCCGTGTTGCAACATCATTATAAGTAAGGGGCCATGTTTCCGCGAGCTTGCCGCAGGGATTTGCCTCGCCCAGAAGCAGACTCTTTATTGCCTCTCCGCCGGCTTCGCCGGACAGCGCCATATACAGCACCGCATTCACCTTATCTATCCACGGCATTTCAACAGGACTGCCGCACAAAAGCACAACAACCGTATTCTTATTTACTTCGCTGACCGCTTCAATAAGTCTGTTGTGACCATCTGGCATGCGCATATGCTCACGGTCAAATCCCTCGGCTTCGTACTTATCCGGCAGTCCCGCGAATATAATCGGAGTATCCACCGACTTTGCCGCTTTTACCGCCTCGGCCAGAAGCCCGGGATTTGTGTTGCCGTCCTCGTTGTATCCGTCAACATAGGTAGAATCCATACATTCAGCGGGATTAACCAGCTTGTAGGGATTTATGTGGCTTGAGCCCACACCCTGATAGCGGAGCTGTTTTGCCATGTAGCCTATCATGCAGCAACTTCCCTTCAGCGGTAATGCTCCGCTGTTTTTCATAAGCACGGCGCTTTGCTCGGCCGCACGCCGCGCGAGCTCGTGGTGCGCCTGCATGTCGCAGGGGCCGCGTTGTATCTTCTCCGATGCTTCTGCAAACCGTGCCACATTCTTTGCGCAGAATGTGACATCTTCTTCGTTTAATTCCCCGCGTTTTACCGCGTTTATTACTTTCTTCTTCTGATATCGGCTTCCGCCCGGCATCATCAGGTCACAGCCTGCGTGCATGGCCTTGACTCTGTCGTTCATGGCGCCCCAGTCGGTAACTACCATGCCCTCAAAGCCCCATTCATCGCGCAGTATATCTTTTAATAGGCGCTTGCTGTCGCCCGTGTGCTCACCGTTGAGCTTGTTGTAGCTGTTCATGATTGCGGCGGGCTTTGCTTCTTTAACCGCGGCTTCAAATCCCGCAAGGTATATTTCGCGCAGTGTTCTTTCATCAACAATGCTGTCGGAAGAAATGCGCTTGTACTCCTGAGAATTTGCCGCAAAATGCTTGAGGCATGCACCTACACCCGTAGACTGCATTCCCTTTACATACGCTGCCGCAAGCTCCCCCGAAGCGTACGGGTCTTCGGAGAAATACTCAAAGTTTCTCCCGCACAGGGGATTGCGCTTAATGTTAAGTCCCGGTCCGAGAACAAGCGACACGCCGTTTGCCCGCGCCTCTTCGCCTATCGCTCTGCCGATATCGGAAATGAGCTTTCTGTCCCAGCTGCAGGCAGTTGCCGCACTGGTCGGGAAGCACACCGCGGGAGCCGAGGTATTTATGCCGAGGTTGTCTGTACCCGCAGGCTGCTTGCGAAGTCCGTGAGGTCCGTCGGACATCATAACGGACGGGAGGTTCTTCCCTGCGTCAGCGCGCGTGCACCAGAAATTCTCACCCTCGCAGAAATCTATCTTTTCTTCAAGAGACATTTCATTTACTTTTTCAACGCATCCTTTTTCTTCCATGGAGTCTCACCTTTCCTTGTGTATAATTATTATATGTAAACGTGAGTGTCTTTTCAAGTCCGCTTTATTTCTTTGCTCTGAGGATTTAATGAACAAACTTGCGATAATTTGACAGATTTGAAAAAATTAATTGGCATATCAAAAAATAAATAGCGCTCATGGTATTGAATTTTTGTTTTTCCTGTGATAAAATTACTCCGATAATGTGCCAAGACGTATTACAAGTGGTTTCATTTTGACTTCATTGGCATGACATCATACTTAGTATTCTACGGTGATGGCACCGTTTAATAGAAAACCAATAGAAGAAAGGAAGCAACCAATGAACGAAAAGTATAATGCACTGTTTACCCCCTTCAAGATTGGCGAATGCGAAATCAAGAACCGCATAGTCCAGTGTTCTATGGGTGGTACCTCCCTCTTTGGCTGGCTTGAGCCCTGCCATTTCGATAAGGAGGCAGCATACTTCCTGCTCAATAGAGCTCAGAACGGTGTAGGCCTCGTCCTCCCCGGCATGCAGTGTGTCCGTGATACCATGGGCCGCCGCTGGCTCGACCAGAACAAGAAGATGTTCAAAGAACTGAAGCCCTACATGGAAGAGTTCCATAAGACCGGCGCAAAGCTCTTCATCCAGCTGGCAGCAGGCTTCGGCCGCTCCATGGCAATCACTCCCTGGATGGCATACCTCGGCAAGCACCCCGTCCTGAACAAGATCGCAAGCCCCATCGTTGACGTACAGTACAGCTGCGCATCCGCATCTGCTACCCCCAACCGCTGGGACGACGAGTTCCCCACCCGTCCTCTTACCGTTAAGGAAATTCAGGACATGGTTTACCACTTTGGTAAGACCGCAAAGATGCTCCGCGACGCAGGCGTTGACGGCGTAGAAATCCACGCTGTTCACGAAGGTTACCTGCTTGACCAGTTCACCATGGAGAACTGGAACCACCGTGATGACCAGTACGGCGGCTCTTTCGAGAACCGTTACCGTTTCCCTGTTGAGATCGTTAAGGAGATCAAGAAGCAGGCTGGCGAAGACTTCCCCGTATCTCTCCGTTACTCCATCAAGTCCTACTGCAAGACCTGGCAGAAGGGCGCTGTCCCCGGCGAAGAGTTCGTAGAGTGGGGCCGTGACTACGAAGAGTCCAAGAAGGCTATCAAGTACCTCGGCGAGCAGGGTTACGACTTCTTCAACTGCGACAACGGTACTTACGACTCCTGGTACTGGGCACATCCGCCTCAGTACATGCCCGACAACTGCAACCTGAAGGACGTCGAGTGGGCAAAGCAGTTCACC
>JAZLGD010000064.1:0-2713 GCA_045616105.1 Oscillospiraceae bacterium
TTACGAATATTGAAACGACAGGCTGTGAATTCTCATATTCCTGACGCATATCATCATAATCTGTAATATCAAGCCAGTAGGCAATGCCCATATATGACTGATTATCCGCATCGGAAGAGCGCACAATGTTTCCGTATATCTGATACTTTCTTCCGTCAATCTCCAGAAGTGAGGGGCACTGTCTTTTTCCCTCCATGAGCCACTTTCCCGAAAACTCGGGAACAAGCTCTGCAACGGTTATATCGGTTTTCGAGCCCGATGCACCGCAGATATCAAAGAACATTTCATTTCCCCATACAACTCGTGAGTCGTCAATTCTGAAAACGACTATGGGCAGAGGGAAATTAATAAGCGTACTATCCTTTGCCGTTTCCGTGTCGTATGTAACGGACTCAATATAGGCTTTAATCGCATTGCGCTTTTTTCTTCGGTTTATAACAGAATATACGACGAGGCCAATAACCATCGCCGCCTCAGCTGCAGCAAGATAGTAGTACTTAAGTATAAGCGTTACCACCGCAAAAGCAATGAGGAAGAGCAGATACGGCGTTGTATTTGATTCAAAAATTCTTGTTGTATTCTTATTCACGTCAATGCACCCTGTTTTTTGCGAGAGCAGATACTACCCCCACTATAGTAATAAAGTATTATAACAAAATCCACTTCTTATTACAATACAATAATAAATTAAATTTCACTGCACAAAATATATCCGAGAATGTACCGCATGGAGGATTTATATGAAAGCTGTTATTATGGCAGGCGGAGACGGCACAAGGCTTAAGCCCGTAAGCGGCGACACTCCGAAGCCTCTTGTGCCCTTCTGCGGCAGACCTGTTATGGAACACATAGTAAGATTACTGAAGAAAAACGGCATTACGGATATATGCGCTACGCTGAAATACCGTCCCGAAGAAATAGAAAACTATTTCGGCAGCGGGGAAAGCTTCGGAGTTAACATGCAGTACCGTATTGAAACGGAAGCATTAGGTACGGCAGGCGGCGTTAAAAACTGCGAGGATTTTTACGGTGATGAGGATTTCCTCGTCATAAGCGGCGATGCCATCTGCGATTTTGAGCTGAAAAGGCTGATTGAAGCCCACAAAAAGCATTCGCCGGCAGTATCCATTGCGCTTTACCCCCACTCCGATCCGCTGCGTTACGGGCTCGCCCTTTGCGACGGCGAAAGCTGTGTGCGTACATTTATCGAAAAGCCCGACTGGGCGCATGTTGTGACCAATCTCGTGAACACGGGAATTTATATAATATCTCCGAGAGCAATGGAGCTTGTTCCGAAGGGAAAAAGCTTTGATTTTGCAAAGGATCTGTTCCCTCTTCTGCTCAAAAGAGATGAGCTTATCTACGGTTTTCCCTGCGACGGATACTGGTGCGATATCGGTACACCCAAAAGTTATTACCAATGCTGTGTCGATGCTCTTGAGGGCAGGCTATCTCTTGATCTGTGCAACGGCTTTGAGGAGCAGAAAAAAGCTGAAAAGTCGGTTAATCCCCGCTCCGACAGCGATTACAGCTCAACCAGTGTGAGCTGTCGCGACAGGGCCAGACTTATGAGCACGGTATCCAAGACCTTTATGGACATGGGCGCAGATTTTTCCGACGGATTCTGTCTCAAGGGCGATGGCTATGAACTGAGGATTGAGGCCAGTCCGGACATTGAAGCCCTCAGAATACTTGCATCGGCAAACACGGTCGAGCAATCTAAGGAGCTTGCTTTCTCCGCTGCTTCTTTACTTGAAGAGCTTGAGAAACGGCTTGACGATTAAACTATATCCCATTATAAGATACGAAAATCCGATGCAAATGCATCGGATTTTTCAGTCCTCATACAGGTTTGAATAGCAGTCCAAGGGAAGATTGTCTGCAAGCTCGGTGAGTATTCTGTCCATGCCGCTATCCTCATAAGTCTTAAGCCCGTCGCACAAACCTGTGCCTTTTGGGATTGAGTTTGCAATCATAACTCTGATCGCAGTACCTCTGCCATCGCTGCGGCTGCCGATTATAGCCGTACCCCCGTGGAGCTCGGCTATACCTCTCACTAAAAAGAGTCCCTCAGCGGCATTTTCCAACTCACAATCATACCGATAGCATTCAAATGCCTTTGAAAGCTCCTGCGGCGGTATCCCCTGTCCGTCATCATCCACGGATATAATGGTATTTGAATCCGTTTCCGTCAGTGAAACTCTTATCGTACCGCCGGGCAAAATACGCTTAAGGCTGTTGGACAGCAGATTCAGAAGCATCTGCTCCATGAGGTCTCTGTCGGCAGTGACATAAACGTGCTCCGCGGATTCAAAATCGATGCTGATATCTTCGTTTTTCATAAGCAGCTTCACGGTATTAATCAGTTCTCTGCAAAGCTCGGCAAAATCAAAACGCTCAGTACGGCATGCAAGCTCTCCCCGGCTCAAGCACTCCGCAGTTGATGCGTTGTTGAGAAGGTGTTTCATTTTGAAACAGCTGCGGTTTAAGGGCGCAACATAGCTCATCAGCTTGTCGTCATTCTTTTCCTCGGCAATATTTGTTATGCAGCTTGAAATGAGCCTGATATTCGACAGCGGGCTGCGGAGACTTGCATACAGCATTGCATTATCGCAGGCCTCGCCCTCTTTGGTTGACATAATATATATTTTCGTGCCGTCTTTGCGGCATACTTTAACAGTACGGGTTTTGCCGCCGATAAACGCGGATGCAA
>JAZLGD010000065.1:0-10815 GCA_045616105.1 Oscillospiraceae bacterium
CCTATTCCGTCGGCGGACTTATCCTCTCCAACTCCGGCGCTATCACTGCAAACTACTGGCTTAGCGAGATTTATGATGAGGAAATCGCAAATGCCCACCGTAACTGCGATATTCACCTGCACGATCTGAGCATGCTCACCGGCTACTGCGCAGGCTGGAGCCTTAAGCAGCTTATTCAGCAGGGCCTCGGAATCCCCGGCAAGATCAATTCTTCTCCCGCAAGCCATCTTTCCACCCTCTGCAACCAGATGGTAAACTTCCTGGGAATTATGCAGAATGAATGGGCAGGCGCTCAGGCATTCTCCTCCTTCGATACATATCTTGCACCTTTTGTAAAGGTTGATAACCTCTCCTACAAGGAGGTCAAGCAGTGCATCCAGTCCTTCATCTTCGGTGTCAACACTCCTTCCCGCTGGGGCACTCAGGCACCTTTCTCCAACATCACTCTCGACTGGACAGTCCCCGCAGACCTTAAGGACCTGCCCGCAATAGTCGGCGGCAAGGAAATGGACTTCACCTACGGCGACTGTGTTGAGGAAATGGCACTTGTCAACAAGGCATTCATCAACATCATGATCGAAGGCGATGCAAACGGCCGCGGCTTCCAGTATCCCATTCCCACTTACTCCATCACCAAGGACTTTGACTGGTCCGAAACCGAGAACAACAAGCTTCTCTTCGAGATGACCGCAAAGTACGGCACACCCTACTTCTCCAACTACATCAACTCCGATATGGAACCCAACGATGTTCGTTCTATGTGCTGCCGCCTGCGCCTCGACCTCCGCGAGCTGAGAAAGAAATCCGGCGGTTACTTCGGTTCCGGCGAAAGCACCGGTTCTGTCGGCGTTGTTACAATTAATATGCCCCGCATTGCATATCTTGCAACAGATGAGGCAGACTTCTATAAGAGACTTGATAAGCTTATGGATATTGCGGCACGCTCCCTAAAGATCAAGCGTACCGTTATCACCAAGCTTCTCAACGAGGGACTTTACCCCTACACTCAGCACTACCTCGGCGGCTTTGATAACCACTTCTCCACCATCGGCCTTGTCGGTATGAACGAAGCAGGTCTCAATGCAAATTGGGTACGTGCTGACATGACAACCGAAAAGTGCCAGAAGTTCACCCAGGACGTTCTCAACCATATGCGTGAGCGCCTGAGCGACTATCAGGAACAGTACGGCGACCTGTACAATCTGGAGGCAACTCCTGCAGAGAGCACTTCCTACCGCCTTGCAAAGCACGATGTTAAGCAGTACCCCGACATAATTACCGCTTCCGAGGCAGGCAACACACCCTATTACACCAACTCCAGCCATCTGCCCGTATCCTTCACCGATGATATCTTCACCGCACTGGATATTCAGGACGAGCTCCAGACTCTCTACACCTCCGGCACCGTATTCCACGCATTCCTCGGCGAGAAACTGCCCGACTGGAAGGCTGCGGCAACACTCGTACGCAAGATTGCAGAGAACTACAAGCTGCCTTACTACACCATTTCTCCCACCTACTCCGTCTGCAAGGAGCACGGATACCTCACCGGCGAGCAGTTTACCTGCCCCCACTGCGGTGAGCCCGCAGAGGTATACAGTCGTATCACCGGCTACTACCGTCCCGTTCAGAACTGGAACGAAGGCAAGACTCAGGAATACAAGGAGCGCAAGGAGTACAATATCGAAACTTCCGTTCTGACTCACAATGGCCCTCTGAACATGGACGGCTGTTCCTGCGAAGCACCCGAAGTTTCAGCTCCCGCAGCAGAGAAGCGCACTATCCTCTTCGCAACTCCCACTTGCCCCAACTGCCGCATCGCATGCACCTACCTTGACAAGGCAGGCTTTGCATACGAGAAGCTCATGGCTGACGAGAATGCAGATCTCGCACTTTCCCTTGGCGTAAAGCAGGCACCCACCCTCGTAATCATCGACGGCGAGAACGTCGAAAAGTACGCAGGAGCAGGCGCTATCAAGCAGTTTCTTGCAAAATAAGAGGTAATTCAAAATATGTATGATGTAATCATCATAGGCGGAGGGCCGGCAGGATTAACTGCCGCCCTCTATGCCTTAAGAGCGGGAAAATCCGTTCTTGTAATCGAAAAAAACGCATTCGGCGGACAGATAACATGGTCACCAAAGGTGGAAAATTTCCCCACGATCGAGTCCATTTCGGGCACTGAGCTTGCCGACCGTCTTATGAGTCAGGTGATGAATCAGGGCGCTGACATGGAGCTTGACGAGGTAAGCTCCGTCGAGATAAAAGACGGCATAAAGCTCGTAAAAACCGAGTTCGGCGCGGAATTCGAGGGCAAGACTCTCATAATCGCAACTGGCGCAAAACCCCGTATGCTGGGCATCGACAGAGAAGAAGAACTCACCGGTGCAGGGGTTTGCTTCTGCGCGGTTTGTGATGGCGCATTCTACAAGGGACATCCCGTTGCCGTAAACGGCGGCGGTAATTCCGCTCTGCAGGATGCAATGCTGCTTTCGGAAACCTGCTCCAAGGTTTATCTTGTGCATCGCAGAGATTCCTTCCGCGGCGAAGCAAAGCTGGTTGAAACGCTTGAGGCAAAGGAAAACGTTGAGTTTGTGCTCAATTCCTCCATCACCGCGCTCAAGGGCGAAAATGAACTCAAGGGCATTACCGTTACCGATAACAACGGAGCTGAGCGTGACATCGAGGTCGACGGCCTGTTCGTTGCAATCGGACATGCTCCCGACAACAGATTTGTTGCGGAGCTCATGGAGCTCGACGAAGGCGGCTATGCCGACTCCGGCGAGGATTGTCTGACCAAAACTCCCGGCGTGTTCGTTGCCGGCGACTGCCGTAAAAAGGCCGTACGCCAGCTCACCACCGCCGCTGCTGACGGTTCTGCCGCTGCACTTGCCGCTTGCAGATATATAGACAGTCTTTAAGATAATAAAAAAGACCTAATCCCTTTGGATTAGGTCTTTTTCTGTTTTTATCAGATGTTTTCTTTCTTAACGGGCAGCCACCATGTGAAGCCGAAGCAGAGGCAGTTGAAGAAGCTTTCAGCAAGGCTGCGACCGTTAGCTTTGCCGACTTTGTTGGCTATGGTGAAGAATTCGGTCAGGTGCATTGCGGCGAGAACGATGAGGGGAATAGGCTGTTTCTTTGCGGCATAGTATGCGCCGACGGAGTAGAGGACAACGCATATTCCTTTGCCGTATTTCTTGGTTAATCCGTACATATTATTGCTCCTTTCATTTTCTTGTACAAGCGTAAATGTAAGTGCCGAACTGAATAAAGGTTTAATAAGCGTAGACACCGCCGCCGATAAATTCGCGGATCAGCGCGTCGGGTGCGACAAGAGACTCATCAATCTCGCCGAAGAGCTGGAGCGCAGGCCATACCTGACGAAGCTCCTCGTAGCGGCCAATGCCCTCGGGGATGGAGGCAAAAAGCTGGGTCGCGGTGTGATTCATAACCGCAAGCTCATAGGGGAAAGAGGAGTCAAACTGGAAGTTTGCCTTGTCCTTGAAGGGGGAGATGTTTGCAATCTCGCCGCGGCGGACGTTTGCCCACATGCTTATGGTCATGTCGGGGTCGGCTCCGCGGAAGTTGTAGTCACGGACGGTGCGGCGCACAAGGCGGAACCATGTGCCCTTGAATACCTTCTGGCCTTTGAATTCGACATTGCTTCTTGCGGAAATATAGAGCTTGAATGCGTCGGGCTGGCGATCGGTTATCATGTCGTTGAGAGCGTGGATACCCTCGAAAACAACAATTTCATCCTTCTTGAGCTTTATGGACTTGGAGGGTTCAAGTATACGCATCTGACGGGAGAATTCATACTTGGGGACAAAAATCCTCTTGCCTTCGCTCAGCATGTTGAAGTGCTCGTTTAATAGCTCCATGTCAAGGCAGAGGGGGGACTCCAGATCAATTTCACCCTCGGGGGTGCGGGGAGCGGTTTCGGGGTCAACGGTCTTAAAGTAATCGTCCATGCCCACGTAATGTGCGTGCACGCCGCGTCTTTCAAGCTCCTCGCTTATTTTCATCGCAGTGGTTGTCTTGCCGGAACCGGAGGGACCTGAGAGCAAAACGATAGGGCTCTTCTCCTGATTTTTGATTATAAGGTCTGCCGCTTTTTCAACTCTCTTGCGGTAGATATCGTCACATTCCTCGATGAAGCCCTTGGGGTCTGCAACCGTGCGATAGTTAATTTCTTCGAGTTTATATGCCATTTTAGTCGGTCTCCTTGCTGAAAAAATCTATTATGCTCTGTTTATCGCGGCAAATCTTATCAATGCCGTTTATGTATTCGTTTGGATATTTGGGGTCAAATATACGGATATTGCGTCCTGCACCCGAGGAAATGAGCTTGGTTGAGCCGCCGCCCCCAAGAGCGATTATGGAGCAAAGCTCTTCCATGATGCAGATGTTATAAATGTTTATAGTGTCTTTTTTAGCCCAGCCTACATTTTCAAAGCCGCCCGACATGAATTTCTGGCGGTAGAGATAGTAGGGGGAATAATCCGTCGCGCGGAGCTTTTTGCTCGCAATGTCGAGCATGGCGGAGACCTCCGCGTCGGAAGGAAGCTCGCTGCCCTCGAGGGTGATGCGCGAGCCCTTCTTGAGGGATAAGGTGTGGACAGTTATGTTCTCAGGCTCGAGTGCAAGCACTTTGTTCAGCGTGTCTTCAAAGCCCTGAACGGTGTCAGAGGTAAGGCCTGCAATGAGGTCCATATTTACCTCCATGCCGCCTACCTCGCGGACTTTGCCGAGAGCATCCACGATGTCCTGCGCCGTGTGTCTGCGGCCTATGGCATCGAGAACGGAGTCGGACATGGTCTGCGGATTTACGCTGACGCGGGTAACACCGTGCGTTTTAAGAACCTCGAGCTTTTCAATGCTTATAGTGTCGGGACGTCCTGCCTCCACGGTATACTCGCGGACGTTTTTAAGGTCAAAGCATTCCTCCAGCTTTGAGCAAAGTCTTTCAAGCTGAGCGGCAGAGAGCGTGGTAGGGGTGCCGCCGCCCATATATATTGATATTATATTCTTGCCTGTTTTATTAATCACCGCGGCGGTAGCCTCAATCTCAGCCATCAGCGCATCAACGAATGGGGGAATGAGCTTCATGCTTTTTTCAACCGACTGGCTTACGAAGCTGCAGTATGAGCATCTTGTGGGGCAGAAGGGAATTCCGACATAAAGGCAGACATCATCTTTGCCCAGACTTTCTATAATCTTTACCGTTTCCAGCGATGTTTCTCTGCAAAGCCTTGCACGCTCGGGGCTTACATCATAGTCGGCGATGAAACGCTTCTCAGCTTCGTCGGCGGAGCAGTTATCCATGAGCGAGCAGAAAATTTTGCCCGGCCTTACGCCTGTGAGCGCACCCCATGCGGGCTTGCGGTGACCGGATTTTAATGCCGCACGGTAGAATGCGTTTTTGATGGCCCGCTGACAAAGCTTGTCGCGGCTTAAATCGTCCTTGATGTCTTCTGCGCTGAAGCTTGCTCTTGCACGATAAGCATCGTCACCCACCACCAGCTTGCAGCAGGCTGTGCCCAGCTTTTTGCCTATGCTTAAGCTCAGCTCGGCTCTGTCGCCGGTCGGCTTGCCGTCGGGGTATTCAGGGCGCTCATTCGGGAAGAGCGTCAGCATTATTTGCTCGACCGCGTATTTATAATCATGTCCGTGCAGATATAGTTTCAAGGCAGGGACTCCTTTGCTGAAATTGACTTTTATTTTACCACGTTTCTGCTATAATTACAATGTAATGAATAAAAAAGGAGGACGTTATGAATAAGACCAAAAAGCTTTCAATCATATTCATCGCCCTCGAACTGCTTATATATATTTCCTATCTTGCGGCGGATCTGGGACTTGTTTCCGCGGACAGCATCAGGCTTAAGTTTGTGTCCATATGTCTTTGCCTTGTGTTTTCAGCTTTATTCACGGCATTCGGCGGTGAAAAACTCATAACTGCGGCGATGGTATTCACTCTTGCTGCGGACAGTCTGCTTCTTGTAAGAAATTCAGATTATGCCCTTGGAGTTATATTTTTCTGCGTGGTGCAGGCAATATACTTTTATATGCTCTACCGTGAAAGCGGAAAGAAAATGCTGCCGCTTCGCATAGCAATGTTCATAGTAGCCCTTGCCGCACTGTGGAAACTCGGCATGATGACATGGCTCAATGCTCTCGCTGCCGTTTATTTTACGGGCTTTGTCTGCAATGTTATACAAAGCCTCGGAACGGAGAACAGCTTGTTCAAGGTCGGACTCGTTCTGTTCTTGTGCTGTGATATATGCGTTGGAATCTTCAACCTGCCGCAGCTTGCGGAAACTCGGGTTTACAGCTTCGCCGCTGTGGGCATGTGGCTGTTCTATCTGCCTGCGCAGGTGCTGATTGTACTTTCGGGAAGAAGGTGTGAAGCGTGAAAAAAGCAGTTTCTGTTATTCTCAGTATCATAAGCGCGCTGACAATACTCACAGGCTCGATTGCAGTGCCGATTCTTGCCCGCCCGTTTTACTATGCTCATATAAGACCCCTCGGACTCACGCAATATGGTTTGAGTGAATCGGAGATAAAGGCTGCATTTAACGATGTAATGAATTTTTGCCTCGGGCTGTCGGACAGGTTTTCCGCAGGAAAGCTTCCGTTCTCAGAAGCGGGAGCGGCCCACTTCGCTGATGTGCGTGGGATGTTCATCGCAGACCTTGCCGTTTTTGTCCTGTGCCTTGCAATTATTCTGGGGCTGAAGGCAATAAAATATAAGCCCCACCGGTTTTTGAACCGTTCACCCGCGTTTTGGGGTGCAGTGGGGCTTATTGCGTTTGCTGTTATAGTCGTAATTTCAGTTGCGATAGATTTTAACTCGGTATTCATGCTGTTCCATAGGTTGTTTTTCCCGGGAAAGACGAATTGGGTGTTTTACTCAAATGTCGACCCCATAATCCTGTATTTGCCCGAGGCCTTTTTCCGCAACTGCGCAATACTGATTTTCTCGCTTATGGCAATAATCAGCGCGATAATAATAGTTTACGACATTGAAAAAGTTAAGACTGCTTGAGCATATCTGCAAGCTCTTTACCTCTGGGGGATACGGCAAGGCCGCCTCTGGAGGTTTCTTTTAACTGTGTGCTCATAGCATCGCCAACCTGACGCATGGTGTCAATAACCTGATCGGCGGGGATTGCGCTGCTGATGCCTGCAAGAGCCATATCTGCTGCGGAAAGTGCATTCACCGCTCCGACAACATTACGCTTTACGCAGGGAATCTCGACCAGACCGCCGACGGGGTCGCAAACCAGACCAAGCAGATTTTTAAGAGCCATGGCGCAGGCATCTGCCATCTGTTCCGGCGTACCGCCGCGAAGCGAAACGAGTGCGGCAGCGGCCATGCCGGAGGCAGAACCGATCTCTGCCTGACAGCCGCCCTCTGCGCCTGCGATGCAGGCACGGTCAGCAATGACCTGACCAACACCGGCAGCTACATACAAAGCCTGAACGATCTCGTCCTCGGAGCAGCCTTTATCCTCCCAATAGGTGTAGAGCAATGCGGGCAGAACGCCGCAGGCACCTGCCGTAGGTGCTGCAACAATTCGCCTCATGCAGGCGTTGGAGCAGCCCATCATGAGCGCACGGGTTATGATTTTGGAAACAAAGGGACCGCAGAGAGTGTCGCCTGATTTCGTGTATGCGTCCATGATTCCGCCCTCGCGGCCTACAAAGCCGCTGGCAGATAACATGTTGGGGTCATATGATTCGATAGATGAACGCATGACATGCCACACGTTTTGCATTTTGTTAAGTGAGGCATCAGCGGGAATGCCCTGCTCCTCGGCATCGGTTTCCTGAACTACCTGCCAGAAAGGCATGTTTTTCTCAGCGCAGAGCGCCATGATTTCGTTAATAGAATGAAATGACATTTGGACTTGCCTCCTTAGAGCTTAACGTTAATGTAGGTTGCCTTGATAACGCCGTCAAACTGCTCAAGCACCTGTACCATGGAAGGGGACAGGGGATGGTCGATCTCATATACCATGACGGCGGTGCCGCCGCGGCGGTCACGGAAAAGCTGAAGCGTTGCTATGTTGACGGAAACGGAAGCAAGCAGAGAGGATACATCTGCAACAAGACCCGGACGGTCCTCGTTGTAGATGATAAGAGTGTTGTTCTCTGCGCTGAAGCAGACATCCATGCCGTCCAGCTTGTTGACCTGAATTCTGCCGCCGCCGATGGATGATGCCTGAACGTTTACCTCGCGGCCGCTTTTGTTGCGGATAATCAGCTGGGCAGTGTTGGGGTGAGCTCCGCGCAGGGATTTTTCTTTTATAGAGAATTTCATTCCGCATTCAGCGGCAACATTGTAGCTGTCGGGGACACGGCTGTCATCAGGCTCCATGCCGAGAAGACCTGCGACCAGTGCGCGGTCAGTGCCGTGACCGTGGCCGGTATCGGCAAATGAACCGTGAAGATAGATTTCGGCAGTGTCGGGCGTTTCTCCCAACAGCTGACGAGCGATGAGACCTATACGCACAGCACCTGCTGTGTGTGAACTTGAGGGTCCGACCATTACCGGGCCGAGAATGTCAAAAATATTCATATTTATTACCTGCCTTTTTAAAGCAAATATTTGTGCTTCCAGTATATCTAATATTTAAAAAATTTGCAATAAAAAAGCGCAGTTCATTTTGAACTGCGCTTTAAGTTTTTTTATCAGAGAATTAAAATCAGCAATGTAAATATAATTCCGAGGATAAGCATTATGGCAAGTCCGCGTTTATCCGGTTTTTTAACCTTTACGGGAGTTATGAATGCTGCACCGTTAAGCAAAAGCAGAATGACATATGCAACGGGAAAAGCTGTTCCGATGAGCTTTCTGAAGCAGAAAAGCAGGGGAACGGAGAGCGCTGACGAGGTTATGGGAACACCTTCATAGCTTTTGCGTTTTTCGCTTGTCTGCTGCTGACGGGTTTCCTCGGTTACGTTGAAATAAGCAAGTCTTATCAGCCCGCAAAGTGCAAACAGAGCGAGAATTATAATCTGCCATATTTCAGTAGCCCCGATGCTGACACCGATAACGGCCGGGAGAACACCAAAGCATACAACATCGGAAAGAGAATCAAGCTGAATGCCGTAGCGTTTTTCCTCTTCGGTGCGGTCTTTCTTTGTACGCGCCACTATGCCGTCAAACATGTCGCAGAAACCGGAGACCATAAGGCATATTACAGCGGCAGTTGTATTGCCGGAGCATGCAAAGAAAATACCGATGACTGACGACAGCATTCCGATATAGGTCAGCCAAACGGTATAGTTATAAAAGCCAATCAAAATAACATCCCCAAAATATAGTAGTGCAGCCGATAATAGCTCATTAGAATTATATCAAAATCCGACAAAAATATCAAGACATTAGATAAATATTGCACACAAAGTACTTTAAAAAACTAAAATAGTTTGATATAATACATAAAAAGTAATAATAGTGGGAGGACAAGACAATGATTAAAGGCGATGCCAAGTACATACAGTATCTGCAGATTCTCCGTGAAGAGCTTATACCCGCAATGGGCTGCACAGAGCCTATTGCAATGGCTTATGCTGCGGCGAAAGCCCGCGCAATCCTCGGAGCTGTGCCGGAAAAAATTGACATAGTTTTAAGCGGTAATATCATTAAAAATGTAAAAAGTGTTGTTGTCCCCAACACCGGCGGGCTCAAAGGAATTACAGCCGCAATTGCAGCCGGCGTTGCTGTCGGCAATGAAAATAAACAGCTTGAAGTTCTTGCAGACGTAAAGGAAGAGGATGTTCACCTTGTTTCCGAGCTTATGGATTCCTGCCAGATGACGGTTATGAAATCCGAAAGCGACAAGCTTCTGGACATTGACCTTCGCCTTTACAAGGGCGGTGATATAGTCCACCTGCGTATAACCGATTTCCATACAAACATCGTTCTTATTGAGAAAAACGGCGAAATCCTGTTCAAGCAGGACTGCGCAGGCGCTGATGGCGGCGAAACCGACCGCAGCGTGCTCAATGTCCGCGAGATCATTGAGTTTGCCGAGTGTGTCGACATTTCCGAGGTTCAGGAAATGCTGGATAAGCAGATAGAATATAACTATGCAATATCCGAAGAGGGCCTCAGTGGTGAATATGGTGCGTCTATCGGAAAGACCCTGCTTTCTACCCGCGGTGACGATGTTCGTGTCCGCGCAAGAGCACAGGCAGCGGCTGGCTCCGACGCTCGTATGAGCGGATGCGAGATGCCGGTTGTAATCGTTTCCGGCAGCGGCAATCAGGGCATGACCGCCTCACTTCCCGTAATAGTATATGCTGAGGATATGGGAGCAAGTCACGAAAAGCTCCTGCGTGCGCTGGTCGTTTCAAACCTCATCACAATTCACCAGAAAACACCTATCGGCAGACTTTCCGCATTCTGCGGAGCAATATCTGCCGGCTGCGGTGCAGCCGCAGGCGTTGCATGGCTGCTCGACGGAAGCTATGAAGCTGTTTCCAGCACCATTACAAATACACTGGGCATGATTTCCGGTACGGTCTGCGACGGAGCAAAGCCCTCCTGCGCTACCAAGATTGCATCCGCAGTTGAAGCGGGTATACTTGGATATGACCTTTATAAGAACGGCAAGGGCCTCAATGGTGGCGACGGCATACTCAAAGACGATGTTGAGGAAACAATCGAAAGCGTCGGTAAGCTTGCACGTGAAGGCATGCGCCAGACCGACAGCGAGATACTTGATATAATGCTGGAGTAATAAGAACAGTAAATGTAAATAAAAAAGCCGCTTTGCGGCTTTTTTTATTTGTGTGTAG
>JAZLGD010000066.1:0-11788 GCA_045616105.1 Oscillospiraceae bacterium
TGTCATGCACGCCGTCAGCGGCTACCACCTTGGCAGGGATATCGCTTGCACCGGACTTCACAGCGTCCAGCACATCGGGGATATATACGAAATCGCCGGCGGCATAGGGGAACTCTGTACCCTCAGCCAGTGTGAAGGGCACCATGCCCCAGTTGATGCAGTTGCTGCGATAACGCTTGGTGGCGTATTCATAGCAGATGTTGGCGCAACCGCCCAAAATGCGCTGGCAGGAAGCGGCCTGCTCACGGGCGGAGCCGTCACCGGGCTTATGGGCAAAGATGGTGGAACCGATCTGCACATCCTTGCCGTCTACGCCCAGCTTGGCGAACACAGCCTGAATTTCAGCATCGTCGCAGGTCAGGCTGCGGGTCTTTTCCGTGCGGGACACATACTCCGGCTCACGGCGGCTCAGGGCAAAGGTGGCCAGCTTAAGGGGATTGGAGCGATAAGAGGAAGCATCACCGGAGGGAATCAGCTCATCGGTGGTGGTGACCTCATCATGAATGACAGCGTCCAGACGCAGCAGCAGGTTCTTATTCAAAGAGGGAATCTTGGGCCACTCGGTGATGTTGGGGCCAAGGCGCAGCTGAGCATCGGGATCGGCTTTGCCGAAACCGAAGTAGATACGCTTTTCATAAACGCCTGCGTCGAAACCGTAGGTGTGGGGACGGGGTGCCTCGTAATCCACCTCGGTGGCGGCGGTCAATACGCCGTGGTTGCGAGCGGTGGCGGCGATGGAACGAGCGTCCATCAGCATGACGGCTGCTACCTGACCGTCAGCGGGCTTAGAACCTTCACGGTTGGGGAAATTACGGGTGGTGTGACGGGCAGACAGACCGCCGCAGGAGGGCACATCGCCTGCGCCGAAGCAGGGGCCGCAGAAGCAGGGCTTGAACAGTGCGCCGCTCTCCAGCAGCTGCTGCTGGATGCCGTCACGGATCAGCTCGATATTGACGGGCACACTGGGCGGATACACAGACAGAGAGAAGTAGCCGTCACCCACATCGTGACCGTTCAAAATGGCAGCAGCTTCGGCGATATTGTCATACATACCGCCGGCGCAGCCGGCAATGATACCCTGATCGATCATGATCTTGCCGTCCACGATCTTGTCCACCAGATCCAGTTTCAGATCGCCGAACTTGGCACGCTTTTCTGCCTCACGCAGAATGTCGCCGGCATTGGCCTGCAGCTCGGCAATGGTGTACGCCTCGGAGGGATGGAAGGGCAGGGCAGCCATAGGCTCCACCTTGCTAAGATCAATCTCCACCATGGCGTCATAGTAAGCGCCGTTCTGAGGTGCCATGGCCTTATAGCTGTCGCCACGGCCGTGGAGTGCCAGATATTCTTCCACACGCTCGTCTGTCATCCAAATGGAGCTGAGGCAAGCGGTTTCGGTGGTCATGACATCGATGCCGATACGGAAGTCCATGGGCAGATTTTTCACGCCGGGACCTACGAATTCCAGCACCTTGTTCTTCACGAAGTTATTCTTATAAGTAGCACCGCACAGAGCGATGGCCACATCGTGGGGGCCAACACCCTTGCGAGGTGTGCCAGTCAGGTATACCATCACCACCTGGGGACGGGCGATGTCATAGGTGCGGGAGAGGAGCTGCTTGACCAGCTCCGGGCCGCCTTCGCCAACGCCCATGGTGCCCAATGCGCCGTAACGGGTGTGACTGTCAGAGCCCAAAATCATGCGGCCGCAGCCTGCCATCATCTCACGGGCATACTGGTGGATTACCGCCTGATTTGCGGGAACATATATACCGCCGTATTTCTTTGCGGCAGAGAGACCAAACATATGGTCATCCTCGTTTATGGTTCCGCCGACAGCACAAAGGCTGTTATGGCAGTTGGTCATAACGTAGGGTACGGGGAACCTTTCAAGTCCGGAGGCCTTTGCCGTCTGGATTATTCCGACATAAGTTATGTCATGGGAAATAAGGCTGTCAAATTTAATCTTCAGCTTGTCTCCGTAGTCGGATGTATCATGGGCGCGGAGTATTCCCGCTGCCATTGTCTTCTTCCTGCCTTCAACTGCGTCAAGTGCACAGTCGGTGCAGGGCTTGCCGTTTATCCAGAACGCGCCTTTATCGTGAAGGTTTATCATAATACCTACCCCCGAAAATATTAAATCAGTTATGTGTCGAGTATAGCACAGGTGCAAGCTTCATGCAACAAAATGCAAATGCAAATTGTTAAAATTGCATAATTAAACAAAGAAAAGTATTATATAATGATATGTTTTGGGCTATTTTGCAGTAATTTCAAATTTGTCTTGCAAAACGTTTGCACAGCAAGTATAATTAGACGCACACCAAATGTTTATGGAGGCCATAAAATGAACGAATCAGTTGATGTACTAAACGGCTACATCCATGATTTTTGCAAGGATATAAAAAACGAATACCGCATCGGTTCTGAGTATTATTCACATCTGGACGTACACAGAGGTTTGAGAAATACCGACGGCACCGGTGTTTTAATAGGCGTTACCAATATAGGAAGTGTTCAGGGCTACCACATCGAAGACGGCAACCGCGTTCCCGTTCCCGGTGATCTTTACTATCGCGGTATCAGCGTTATGGATATCGTTGATTCCCACAGCAAGAACGGCACCTTCGGCTATGAAGAGGTTGCATATCTTCTGCTCATGGGTAAGCTCCCCAGCAAGCAGCAGCTCGAGCACTTTAACACCATCCTTGCCAACACCCGTCCTTTGCCCGACGGCTTTTCCGAGGATATGATATTGAAGGTTTCGGGAAGCAATGTTATGAACATTCTTTCCCGCTGCGTCATGGCGCTTTACACCTATGACCCCTCGCCTGAGGATAATTCAATCGAAAACCTCATGCGTCAGTCCATAGAGCTGATTGCGCGTTTCCCTGCAATCGTCGCAACTGCTTACGCCGTAAAGCGTCATCACTTCGACAACAAATCTCTTTATATTCACAACCCCAAGCCTGAGCTTTCAAGCTCCGAAAACTTCCTGCGTATGCTCCGAAAGGATAAGATATACACTCCCGAGGAGGCACACCTGCTCGACCTCATGCTGATACTCCACGCCGAGCACGGCGGCGGTAATAATTCTACATTTACATGCCGCGCAATGAGCTCAACGGGCACGGATACATACAGCGCAATCGCAGGCGCAGTCGGCTCACTTAAAGGCCCTCTTCACGGCGGTGCAAACGCAAAGGTAATGGAAATGTTCAACGACATCAAAGCGAACGTCAACGACATTGCCGATGATGATGAGCTGGCTGTATATGTCAAGAAAATTCTCGACGGCGAGGTCGGCGACCATTCGGGCAAGATTTACGGCTTAGGCCATGCGGTTTATACCATATCCGACCCCAGAGCGATCATGATTAAGAAATACGCAAAAAGCGTTGCTGAGCACAAGGGCTGTCTTAAAGACTTCGAGCTTATCGAGCGCGTTGAGAAGCTGGGCGCAAAGGAAATCATGGAGCGCAAAAAGCTCAATGTTCCCATCTGCGCAAATGTGGATATGTACTCCGGCTTTGTTTACAACATGCTGGGTATCCCCACTGAGCTCTTCACTCCCCTTTTCGCAGTCGCAAGAATTGCAGGCTGGTGCGCACACCGCATCGAAGAGGTCACCACCTGCGAGCGCATAATGCGTCCCGCTTACCGTGCAACGGCAAGGCGTCTGCCCTATCTTGAAATGGATATAAGATAATAAAAAAGCAGGCTGTAGAACAGCCTGTTTTTTTATTTTGCTTTTGCCTCGCAGTATACGCAGCGATAGACCTTGTTCTTTTTATCGGCGAGCTTGAACATATGCTTAAGCTCCTGCTCGACTGAGCTTATGCAGCGCGGGTTTTTGCACTTAATAACATCGGTGAGAATTTCAGGCATCTCGATAGTGCGCTTTTCCACAAGCTCGCCGTTTTTAATAATGTTTACGGTTGCGCCCGGGTCAACATAGCCGATGACATCAAGGTTGACGGGAATATCCGCATCTATCTTGATAATGTCCTTTTTTCCGCATATCTTGCTGCTTGCATTTTTGATAATCGCAACAGAGCAGTCAAGCTTATCAAGGCCGAGAAGCTCGTAAAGTCTCATTCCCTGTCCTGCGGTAACATGGTCAATTACTATGCCGTTTGCAATTGAATCTATTTTCATATTTTGCCCGCCTCCTCAAGAAGTTTGAGTATAAGTGCCATGCGCATGTATTTGCCGTTGAGCACCTGCTTGAAGTAGCATGCGCGGGGATCATCGTCGATTGCAACGCTTATCTCGTTGACTCTGGGCAGGGGGTGCATTATGCAAAGGTCATTCTTTGCGCTTTTCAGCTTGTCGGGAGTCAGAATATAGCTGTCCTTAAGACGGAGGTAATCCTCCTCGTTGAAGAAGCGCTCGCGCTGAACGCGGGTCATATAGAGTATATCCAGATCCGGCATAACCTTTTCCAGATCAGTTGTCTGCACATAGGGGATGTTCTTTGCTTTGAGAACATCCTTTTTTACATAGCTGGGAAGCTTCAGCTCCTCAGGTGATATGAGCACGACTTTGAGTCCTGTATATCGTGACAGCGCATTTATCAGAGAATGCACCGTTCTTCCGAACTTCAGGTCTCCGCAGAAGCCGACGGTCAGATTATCAAAGCCGCCCTTTTCGCGGTAAATGGTGAGCAGGTCGGCAAGGGTCTGTGTGGGGTGGTTGTGACCGCCGTCACCAGCATTGATTACGGGAATCGTCGCATTTCTGGATGCAACTAAAGGTGCGCCCTCCTTGGGGTGGCGCATTGCGATAATGTCCGCATAGCAGCTTATGGTCTTCGCGGTATCTGCTACGCTTTCGCCCTTTGCCGCCGAGGAGCTGTTAGCCTCGGAAAAGCCGATTACATTGCCGCCCAGCTCATACATTGCCGCCTCAAAGCTGAGGCGTGTGCGGGTGGAAGGCTCAAAGAACAGCGTTGCCAGCTTTAATCCGCGGCACTTTTCCTTATACGCACCGGGGTTTGCGATTATATCGTTTGCGGTGTTAATAAGCTCCTGAAGCTCGTCTGTGGAAAAGTCCAGAATGTCTATAAGGCTTCTCATGCTTTTGCCTCCGAAATCCAGCTTTCGTCTGAGGGATTGTTGCGGAATGCAATGAGTCTTGCAATGTCCTCGGACTTGATATAGCCCTCCTCTGCCGCAACCTCGGCGATTACGTCAAAGTTGGTGAGTGAGATATTTTTCACTTCTGCTTCTGCAAGACGCTCAAGGCCTTTCTTCATGCCGTAGGTGAAAATGCTTGCAACGCCGAGAACTTCCGCGCCTGCTTCGCGCAGAACATTTACTACTTCAATAACGCTTCCGCCGGTGGAGATAAGGTCCTCGATAACGACTACCTTCTGTCCTTTTTCCAGCTTGCCCTCGATCTGATTCTTTCTGCCGTGGTCCTTTGCACCGGAGCGCACATAACCCATGGGCATGCCCAGAATATGTGCGGTGATTGCCGCGTGAGCAATACCGGCGGTGGATGTTCCCATAAGAACCTCTGCCTCGGGGTAGTTTGCCTTTACGACCTCCGCAAGTGCGTTTTCAACATCGTTTCTGACCTCGGGTGCGGTGAGGGTCAGGCGGTTATCGCAATATACGGGACTTTTAATGCCGCTTGCCCATGTGAAGGGCTCGTCGGGTCTGAAAAATACTGCCTTGATTTTCAGCAGGTCTTTTGAAATTACTTTTTCTATCATCCTACAAACTCCTTTACGCATCTTCTGTATGCGGCGACGGGGTCTGCCGCCTGAGTGATGGGTCTGCCGACCACGATATAGTCAGAGCCCAGTTCTTTTGCTTTCTCGGGAGTGGTAACGCGCTTCTGATCGCCAACATCGCCGTCCGCGAAGCGCACGCCCGGGGTTACGGTGAGGAAGCTGTCGCCGCAGGCGGAATGTACCTTGCCCGCTTCCAGCGGTGAGCATACGACACCGTCAAGCCCTGCATCCGCCGCGTTTTTCGCGTAGCTCATAACGGTCTCGTCCAGAGTCTTATTGATTAAAAGCTCGGACTGCATGGTTTCCTCATCCGTGGATGTAAGCTGAGTTACCGCAATAAGCAAAGGGCGCGTGCCATCTTCGCGGGTCAGGCCCTCGAGGGCGGCTTCCATCATACGCTTTGTTCCCGCGGCATGGAGGTTACAGATATCAACATCCAGCCTTGAAAGAACGCTCATGGCTTTTTTAACCGTGTTGGGAATATCGTGAAGCTTGAGGTCGAGAAAAATCTTGTGACCCCGCGCCTTTATGTCCTTTACTATCTGCGGTCCCTCGGCATAGTAAAGCTCCATGCCGATTTTCACAAAAGGCTTTTCCTCTGTGAATTTATCGAGAAAATTAAAGGTTTCCTCTGCGCTGTTAAAATCGCAGGCAACTATTACGTCCTTACCCATTGTGGCTGCCTCCTATAATTTCTTTCAGTGATACTATTCCGTACTTTTCCATAACCGCGGGAAGCTCGTTTATTATGTCGCGGCAGGCATTGGGATTTGCCAGATTTGCCGCGCCTACCTCAACTGCCGTTGCGCCTGCAAGCATCATTTCAATGACATTCTCGGCACTCTGAACTCCGCCCACGCCGATTACGGGGATGTTCACCGCCTGTGATACCTGATAAACCATTCTTACCGCAAGGGGGAACACCGCAGGACCCGAGAGTCCGCCGGTCACATTTGCAAGCACGGGCTTTCTCGTTTTCAGATCTATGCGCATGGACAGGACGGTGTTTATAAGGCTTATGCCATCGGCGCCCGCTGCTTCAACCGCCTTTGCTATTGCAACAATGTCGGTAACATTGGGTGTGAGCTTTACTATAAGCGGTTTTGTAACGACCTTCTTTACCGCGCGGACAACCTCCGCTGCAGCTTCGGGGTCTGTTCCGAAGCTCATGCCGCCGCCATGAACGTTGGGGCAGCTTATGTTGAGCTCAATCCAGCCGACCATATCCACTGCATTTAGCTTTTCGCAGGTATACACATAGTCCTCTATCGAAAATCCGCTGACATTTGCCATGACTTTCTTGTTGAAAACTTTTTGAAGTCTGGGAAGCTCTTCGTTTATAACCGCGTCAACTCCGGGATTCTGAAGTCCTACGGAGTTAAGCATGCCCGACGAGCAATCGGCAATACGCGGCGTGGGATTTCCCGTGCGGGGCTGCCGGGTCGTGCCCTTAAAGGAGAATGTGCCCAGCATGTTTATATCGTAAATATCCGCAAATTCGAGACCATATCCGAATGTGCCCGATGCGGGGATTACGGGATTATCCAGTTCAATTCCGCAGAGGGATACTTTCATATTCACCATATGATTTCCTCTCTTTTCATAACGGGTCCGTCCTTACAGATGCGCTTTAAGCCCACCTTTGTTTCGCAGGTGCAGCCCATACATGCGCCGAAGCCGCATCCCATGCGCTGCTCAAAGCTGAACTCGCCCTCTGTTTTTGCAACAGCGTTTATCGCATCGAACATAGCCTCGGGGCCGCAGGTGTAAAAGTAGCTGTAGCTGAGCTTTTTCATCGCATCGGTGACAAAGCCCTTTTCACCGTAACTGCCGTCTGCGGTAGTCACGATAACATTGGCGCCGATTGACTTAAATTCTTCCTCATACACAACTTCGCTGCGGGTATTGAAGCCGAGGATGACGGTGGGGTTTTCGAGCTTCTTTGCGAGCAGGTACAAGGGCGTAAAGCCCATGCCTCCGCCGATAAGCAAAGGCTTCTCCCCTGCTTTGGATACATCGAAGCCGTTGCCCAGACCGGTCAGCAGGCTCAGACTGCCGCTTCCCATTCTGCTCAGGGCCTCCGTGCCTCCGCCAACCACTCTGTAAACGACAGTCAGCTTATCTTCCTCCGCATCGCAGACGGAAAGGGGTCTGCGCAGGAAAAATCCATCCAGCTTAATGTTAACAAACTGGCCCGGCTTTTCTATTGCGCTTGTATCGCCCTTCAGCGAAAGACGGAAAACGTCTTTCGCTATGGGCTCGTTTGAAATTACCTCAAATATAATTTCTTTCATTATGCGTCGATGGTTGAAATGGTGAGAGTGGTTTCCTCGAGAACATCCAGCAGAACGCGTACGGTGTCCAGAGAGGTAAAGATAGTTACATTGTTTTCTATTGCGCAGCGGCGGATTGCAACGCCGTCGTCATAGTGAACGCCGGACTGGATTGCGCGGGTGTTTATTACATAGCTTACGTAGCCTGCGCGAATAGAGTCGAGGATTTCATTGCTGCCCTCGCTTATCTTGCCGCGGACACGGGTGCGGATACCGTGGTCTTTGAGGAAGTTTGCGGTGCCGATGGTTGCTTCGATATTGAAGCCCATATCGTAGAAGCGGCGTACCAGAGGCAGAGCCTCTTCCTTATCCTCGTCGGCAAGGGTTACAACCACGGTGCCGTAGTTCTGAACCTTCATGCCGGAAGCTACGAGAGCCTTAAGCATTGCTCTGTGGAGCTTATTGTCATAGCCTATTGCCTCGCCTGTGGACTTCATCTCGGGAGACAGGTAAGCATCGAGACCCTTGATTTTGTTGAAGGAGAATACGGGAACCTTTACATAGAAGCGTTTCTTCTCTTCGGGATAAATTCCGAAGATGCCCTGCTCCTTAAGGCTCTTGCCCATGATAACCTCGGTTGCGATGTCTGCGAGGCTGTATCCGGTTGCCTTGGAGAGGAAGGGAACCGTACGGGAGGAACGGGGGTTAACCTCGATGATATAAACATCGTCGTTTTCGTCAACGATGAACTGGATGTTGTAAAGACCGACAATGCCGATGCCGAGACCCAGCTTCTTTGCATACTGCAGGATTGTGCCCTTTACCTTATCGGAAATGCTGAAGGTGGGATATACGCTGATGGAGTCGCCGGAGTGAACGCCTGTACGCTCAACAAGCTCCATGATGCCGGGAACAAAGACGTCAATGCCGTCGCAGATTGCGTCGACTTCAACTTCCTTACCCTGAATATACTTGTCGACCAGAACGGGCTTATCCTCATCGATTTCAACAGCGGTCTTGAGGTAGTGGCGCAGATGCTCGTCCTTGGAAACTATCTGCATTGCGCGGCCGCCCAGAACGAAGGAGGGGCGAACAAGAACGGGGTAACCGATCTCATTTGCTGCCTTGATGCCGTCTTCAATGTTGGTAACTGCCTTGCCTGCAGGCTGAGGAATACCAAGGTCCTTAAGAACCTTTTCAAAGCTGTCGCGGTTTTCAGCGCGCTCGATTGCTTCGCAGTCGGTGCCGATTATCTTAACGCCGCGCTGCATGAGAGGCTCGGCAAGATTGATTGCGGTCTGGCCGCCCAGAGTTGCGATAACGCCCTCGGGCTGCTCAAAATCGACTATCGCCATAACATCCTCGGGAGTCAGAGGCTCGAAATAGAGCTTGTCAGCAGTGGTGTAGTCGGTGGAAACGGTTTCGGGGTTGTTGTTGATAATGATTGCTTCGTAGCCTGCGCGGCGGATTGTCTGAACCGCGTGGACGGTGGAGTAGTCAAACTCAACGCCCTGACCGATGCGGATAGGACCTGCGCCCAGAACGATAATTTTCTTCTTATCGGTAAGGCGGGAGTCGTTCTTGCCCGAGTATGAGGAATAGAGATAAGCAATGTATTTTCCGGTATGCAGAGTGTCAACCATGCGGAATGCGGGAGTTATTCCAAGCTCCTTGCGGCGCTGGTAAACGGAAACCTCGTCGGTCTTCCAGAGACGTGCAATATAGGCATCGGAGAAGCCCATCTTCTTTGCTTCAAGAAGAGCATCCTTATCCCAGGGCTTTGCGGAAAGACCGTTCTCCATATCAATCATTTCCTTGATGCAGTCAAGGAACAGCTCGGTAATCTGGGTGACCTCGTGGATTTTCTCGGTGGTGACGCCGCGGCTGTAAAGCTCAGCGATTGCAAAGAGGTTATCGGAGCGGAACTCGGAGATGTAATCGATCAGCTCTTCATCGCTCATATCGTCGAACTTGGAAACATACAGGTGCTTTACTCCTGCCTCGAGAGAACGGGAAGCCTTGAGGAAGCATTCGCAGAGATTTGATCCGATTGCCATAACCTCGCCCGTAGCCTTCATCTGTGTGCCGAGGGTGTTGGGGGCATCGGTGAACTTGTCAAAGGGGAAGCGGGGGAACTTTGCAACAATGTAGTCGAGGCTGGGCTCGATTGCTGCGGTGCCGCCTGCAACGGGGATGTCCTCCAGTGCCATGCCCATTGCGATCTTTGCGGTTACGCGTGCGATGGGGTAGCCGCTTGCCTTGGATGCAAGTGGGGAGGAACGGGAAACGCGGGGGTTAACCTCGATGAGGTAGTACTCGCTGGAGTTGGGGTTGAGTGCAAACTGAACATTGCAGCCGCCCTCTATCTTGAGCTCACGGATAATCTTGATTGCGCTGTCGTTGAGCATCTTCAGGTCGTGGTCATTAAGAGAAAGGATAGGAGCAACAACGATGGAGTCACCGGTATGAACGCCGACGGGGTCAACGTTTTCCATACCGCAGATTGTAATGGCGTGGTCGTTGGAGTCGCGCATTACCTCGAACTCGATTTCCTTGTAGCCCTTCACGCTCTTTTCGATAAGGACCTGATGTACGGGAGAGAGCATGAATGCGTTGTGGCCGATTTCGAGAAGATCTTCCTCGTTATTTGCAAAGCCGCCGCCTGTGCCGCCGAGAGTGAATGCAGGGCGCAGAACTACGGGGTAGCCGATTTTCTCTGCCGCAGCTTTTGCTTCCTCGATATTGTAGGTTATCTCTGAGGGGATGGTGGGCTCGCCGATTGACTGGCACATTTCCTTGAACAGTTCTCTGTCTTCTGCGCGCTCGATGCTCTCGCTGCTGGTGCCGAGAAGCTCTACGCCGCATTCCTTGAGAACGCCCTTTTTCTCCAGCTGCACTGCAAGGTTAAGACCTGTCTGGCCGCCTATGCCGGGCACGATTGCGTCGGGACGCTCGTAACGGAGGATTTTTGCGATATACTCAAGAGTCAGAGGCTCCATGTAAACCTTATCCGCGATGGTTGTATCAGTCATAATGGTTGCGGGGTTTGAATTGCACAGAACAACCTCGTAGCCCTCTTCTTTAAGAGCGAGGCATGCCTGAGTGCCCGCATAGTCAAATTCAGCTGCCTGACCGATAACGATCGGGCCTGAGCCGATTATCAGTACTTTCTTAATGTCTGTTCTCTTTGCCATTTTCATTTCCTCCATTTATCTATATATTTTTTTACCATTATAAAAAGTCGCAAGGCATTTGCCGAAGACTTTTTCCCCCGCAAAGGGCGTTGCTCTTCCCATTGATTTGAAGTCCTCGGGGTTTATTTCATACTCCGCATCTAAATCCCACACGGAAAAATCATTGCCCAGCGGTATATTAAATCTCTGTCTCGGATTGACAACCAGAAGCTCCATAAGCCTTTCCAGAGAGATTATTTCGTTTTTTACAAGTTTGGTGTACAGAATCGGAAACGCGGTTTCGAGTCCTACTATACCGAACGCGCTGCCTTCAAGCCCCTTTGCCTTTTCCTCTTTTGAGTGGGGCGCATGGTCGGTTGCGATCATGTCAATCGTGCCGTCGATTATGCCGGCGATGAGAGCCAGCCTGTCCTGCATGCTTCTGAGCGGAGGATTCATTTTGAATCTGCCGTCCTCCTGCAGGTCATTCTCGTCAAGCACAAGGTAATGAGGTGCGGTTTCGCAAGTGACATCAACGCCCTCCGCCTTGGCTTTTCTTATGAGTGAAACGCTCTCTCTTGTGGATATATGGCATACATGAT
>JAZLGD010000067.1:0-4942 GCA_045616105.1 Oscillospiraceae bacterium
CGCCTGCTTCTCTTGACTCCATTGCCCACGCAATGGTATTTGCGGTGGAAACAGCGGCAAGGCCGTATTCGTACATCTCGTAGTTCCACTTGTTGATAAGCTGAACATCGGAGTTCAGGATATTGCTGCCCATGAGTGCCATGACATCGAGCTCGGGGCCGCGAACCAGTTTATCGCCCAGCATGACGCTGCGTTCGCAGCGGATGGGGCAGTAGGTGCAGCCGCGGTTGACTACATTGCACTTATCCGCAAAGGTCTCGCCGGAAATCTTTGCGATATCCTCGAACTGACCCTTCTTGTAGTTCGCCGTGGGAAGCAGACCCTTTTCGTTCAGATATTCGGCAAAGCCGGCAGTGCCCTGCTTGGGGAGAAGCTCGCCTGTTACGGGATGGCTGCGCAGAATTGCGGTCCACTCCTTGTTCACTTCTCTTGCCTTTTCCATATCGGCAACCGCGATTTCGCTGTTGCCTGCGGCAACGATGCCCTTGAGGTTTTTGAATCCGAAAACGCCGCCGATGTCGCAGTGCTCAGCCTCGCGCTCGCCGCTGAAAACGCTTGCGTACTTTACGAGGTTTTCGCCTGCGGGACCGATCGCCAGCATGCCGCACTTAACACGGCAGCCGCGCTTTTCGTCCATAACGTACTGCATTTCCTCCTGTGCCTCGGCAGTCTTGAGACCCCAGACGGTTTTTGCCTTGTTAAACTCGAACTTGCCGCCCTGAATTTCAAGCCACATAGGCTCTTTGCACTTGCCGCGGATAATAAGCGCGTCATAGCCCGCCTTCTTGAGGTAGTAGCCGAATTCGCCGCCGCAGCTTGCGTATGTAACTGCGCCTGTTGCGGGAGACAGTGCGGAAACGTTGAAGTGGTTTGAGCACGGTGCTCCGGTACCTGTGAGAGGTCCGGTTGTTATAACAATCAGATTCTCCTCGGACAGGGCGCTTTCACCGCCTTTTAGGCAGTCGGACATGATTTTGGATGCCATCGCTCTGCCGCCGATATAGAGCTCGCGGTCTTCGTCGGACCAGGGATAGTCCTTGACCTCCTGCGTGCTCAGATCAAGCATCACGACTTTATCCATGTAGCCTGAATAATTTGACATAAAACACCCCTCGTTTTTTGTATTTAAATTTCCTTTTTACTTTATATACATATATGCAATTATGCGAGAATAATTGTAGTCCTTATTATCAAGGCAGTCAATAGACAAGTTCTGAAAAACTGACAAGTTTTTGACAAACGTCGAATAAAGCCGTCTTGGGACATGCGCAGCACTCCCGTCACATAAACAAAAAAAGGGCAGATTGTTCAATCTGCCCTTTCCGTCTGCCAAAGAACTGTAAATGAATGCATAGACAACAACGGGTTTGGGGAGCTCGAGGGGGCGGCAGCCCGCCTCGAATTGGATAAATAGCCATCAAAGTGCCTGATAAATCAGGCACTTTGACGAGCGGAGCGAGGTTTTTCGTGAAATGTAACTTCACAAAAAACGTGGCGTTTGTGAAGCGTGCAAAAAAGTCCGGAAGGACTTTCTTGACACGCTGAAAGGACAGATTGTTTAATCTGTCCTTTTTTGTTTAAATCAGGCTTCTTATGATTTTATCCACAACCTCGAAGCATATTGCAGAAACTCTCCCGAGCTCCGTCGTGAACTCCGCGCTGCCGCCCGTAAGGCTGTCGGAAACAGCCTTTATAAGAAGGCAGGGTACATTGCTCCGGGTGCAGGTAAGCACGATTCCCGCCGCCTCCATCTCGCATATATCCGCGCCGTATTTGCTGTGAAGCTCCTGCTTGTCTTCTGCAGCACCCACGAACTTGTCCGCCGATGCGCACACAACTTTTTTAAGAGCGGGATTTATCTCAAGCGCTTTTTTAAGCAGCTCCTCGTCCGCGGGAACATAGGCCGAGGGCTGGTCGGGATACTGCCCGCGGGGAAGATCAATCCAGCTTGAAACATCGAAGTCATAGTGAATGACCTTTTCAACAACGCAGAGCTCCGCCGTCTTCATCTCTTCGGTAAGGGCGCCCACAACGCCGAAGTTTACTATCATGTCAACACCGAACTCGGAGATAAGGTACTGAGTCCCCGCGGCGGCGGCAATTTCGCCCGCTCCCGAGTCCAGAACATACATGACAAAGTCCGCGTTTTCATATGTATGAACTGCGTAGCCGTGCTTCTTCACGGTTTCTTTCGGCTCCCCGTATTTTGAGAGCACCGCATCGACCTCAACAGCAACAACTATGCCGATTTTCTTTTTGCCCATGGGCCACCTCCGGTATTTTTTATTAATTATATCAAAGCCCGGTTTTTATTTCAACAGCTCACACTACGCGTAAAATTTATTTTATACAAATCGTTCAGTTTGTATATTCATTCAAAAAAAATAATGCTGATAACAGGATTTTCATGCCGAAACCGTATAAGGAAAATTGCTGATTTTTTAACTTTTCAGTCAAATTGTTTCGGTTGTTTTTTAACAATTTTATTGAAATGCCTACATTTATATGGTATAGTTAAGCCAGCTTTAATTAGTTAAAAATACTTCAAAGTGCATAAAAATGAGGTCTCAGATCCGGGGGCGCACTTTGATGCCAAAACATGAAAGGAATGATGTAATGAGCAAGTATTCCGGATACATGGATAAAGTTGCCAAGTTTGACCTGAGCACCGGTAAGCTTGAGACCTATCCGTGGAGCGACAAAAACAAAGAACTGTATATCGGCGGCAAAATGATGGCTGCCAAGATTCTGTATGACAATCTTTCCGGCAAGGAAGAGGCATTCTCCGAGGAGAACATGATTGTCATCACCACCGGTCCCCTCACCGGCACCGGCGCACCCAGCTCCGCAAGATTTGATGTTGCCGCAATCTCTCCCGAAACCGGCGCTGTCGAATTCTGCAACTGCGGCGGCAACTTCGGTTACTACCTCAAGAAGGCAGGCTACGATGCACTCATCCTCACCGGTAAGTGCTCTGAGCATTCCTGGCTTGATATTTACAACGACAGCTTCGTTCTCCACAACGCCGACATGGAAGGAATCTGGGGTCAGCGCGTTGTTGAGGCTCAGGCTGCAGTCCGCGAAATTCTCGACAGAGATTACGGCTGCCGTGTAAAGTGCGGTATCGTCACCATCGGCACCGCAGGCGAAGAGCTCCGTCCCTATGCTGACATTTTCAGCCAGGAGCGCGCAACCGGCAAGGGCGGTATCGGCGCAGTATTCGGCTGGAAAAACCTGAAGGCAATTGCCGTCGCAGGCAACCACCGTCCCACCGTCAAGAATCAGGAAAAGCTGACCGCATGGAACAAGAAGTGGATTGACGCAACCAGAAGCCACGCGCTCACCGCAAAGCAGCTTCCCAAACTGGGCGTTACCGAAATGTGCGCAGACGCAGGCGAACTGAACACCGTTTCTCAGGGCTGCCTGTCCTGCCCCATCAAGTGCGGCTTTGCCGATGTTAAGGCATGCGGCGAGGTTGACGCTGAGCGCGAGCAGTTCGGTCTCCTCGGCGGCGATGTTCTCGCAAAGGATCTTGACAAGATGCTCGTAAAGATGGACGCATCCGATAAGCTCAAGACCGAGTTTGCATTCATGATGCAGAACGTTCTGGAAAGCATTTCCGCAACCGGTCAGTGCACCTTCACCGGTCTCACCGCTCTGCCCGCAGAGAGCAGCATCGAGGGCGCAGTCGGCAAGTGCATGAACAAGCTGGCTCCCTTTATCAGCTTCATTAACAAGCACCCCGGAATTATGTTCTTCCCGCTTTCCGCCTTCTATCACGACCGTGAGATGAAGTACGCAGTCGGCATGAAGATGAACCTCGGCAAATACATGCGCTGCGGCGAGCGCGGCTATACCCTCGAGAAGTACATGAAAGCACTCTTCTGTGACGGCGAACTCTGCCAGTGCCTCGCTGACGAGGGCAACAAGGAAGCTCTCGAAAAGCTGCTGAAGGCTTACTATGCAATCCGCAGCTGGTCCAAGGAAGGTGTCCCCACCGAAGCAACTCTCAAGAAGCTCGGTATCAAAAAGGGCTCCAATTAATTAACAGGGAGGATTATTATGGCTTATAAAGTTACAGATAAATGTGATGGCTGCGATGAATGCGCCCAGATCTGCCCCGTTGGCGCATCCTCAGGCCCCATGAAAGAGAAACACGAGATCGACCCCAACCGCTGCATCGACTGCGGCGCTTGCGCAAATGTCTGCGAGTATGAGGCTCTTCTCGACGAAAACGGTGTCCGCTGCAAGTACACCCCCAAAGAACAGTGGAAGAAGCCCGTCGTAGATACCAAGCTGTGCAACGGCTGCGGCATCTGTGCAGAGGAATGCCCCGCATACTGCCTGAGCATTGAAGACGGCGTTTCCGTTCTGACCGACACCGAGCTGTGCCATGGCTGCGGCATGTGCGAAAGACACTGCCCCGTCAAGGCAATTACAATGAAATAACTTTAACAAAGAAAATAGCATTTTTGAATTGCATTTTTCGAAAGATGTGTTAAAATGCACTTGTTAGATTATGTCTGACTAAATATATAGGAGGTACATACAATGGCATTTGTTATTGGCGCTGATTGCGTTCAGTGCGGCACCTGCAAGGAAAACTGCCCTGCAGAGGCTATTGCAGAGGTTGAAGGCAAGTTCGCTATCGATCCTGAGAAGTGCGTTTCCTGCGGTACCTGCGCAGAGAACTGCCCTGTTAAGACCATCAAAAACGACGAGGAATAATTTTTCCTTTCAAAGAGTAAAAAGCGATGCGCGCTGCGCATCGCTTTTCTCTTGCTGATTTCGAGGTGTTTTTATGAAAAACAAATCCCGTAATATCATCGACCTTATTCTCAATCTTGCCATTGTCCTGTCCACGGTCTGGGCAATCGGACTTTACTATATCTCGGGCCCCGATGCGCTGGGCAGCGTAGGCAGCGGCTGTCTTAAATACTTC
>JAZLGD010000068.1:0-8992 GCA_045616105.1 Oscillospiraceae bacterium
CTGTCACCGTAAGCGAAAAAGAAGGCGACATGCCGGCAAACTATGCGAGCGAGAAGCCTTCCGTAACCATCACTCCCGCCGGACAGCCGACCCAGACTGCAGGTGGCTACTATGTCTACGAACAGTCTGACAAGATCACCAATGTCTATGGTTACTACTATGTAGTACATTCTTCCGATCCGACTAAAACCCCGGTAAAGAAGACCATGGCTGACACAAACATTGTTGACGATGTTAAAGACGGCTACCTCTACGCAGGTTACTATTCTGACAGCAGCTACGAATTAAACAAGGCTATTACCGGCAAGCCCGGCAATGATTTCACTCCCGAAGTAGGCGCAACCTACTACCTGAAGGAAATCAGCACCGATTATGCCTGCCCCAGCCTCGTTGCAACCTACTACAAGAACTACGCCAATAAGCCCGTAAGCGGTCTGTATCTGATTACCGCAATGGACAACCAGCAGTATAAGGACTGCGGCTTCGTTATCGCCGACGGCGATAAGGGCCTTGCAGAGAATTCTTTCGCAAAGACTCTGAACGTATCCGCATCCGGCAGCACTTACAAGACTTATAATGCAAAGAACTTCTTCTCCGCACTGAGCGCTGAAAACGTTCTCGGTGTTGCAAGCATCGACAAGACCACCACAGGCGTTGATGTAAGTGTTTACTACGTAACCCTCGACGGTGTAAGAGTCAACGGCGTTGTGACCAAGACCATCAACAACAGCGGCTATGTTGGCGGCGACAGCCCCATCAGCTTCGTTGAAAAGACTGCATCCAAAGCTGCAAATGCTCCCCAGACCGATGTTTCCGGAGCAGCTGCAAAGTCCGTGATGCCCACAAGAGCGGATTTGGGCGTAAACCGCACAATGAGCAGAGTTTCAACTTTCTCTCGCATCAACTGCGCTGCACCCGAATCTGTCGACACTGAAAATACCGTTACCTGCATGGCTCTGCTTGACACCATCTCTCTTAAGGAAGGTGCAACAACCCCCGGCAATGTTGTAGAGCCCGCACAGGAAATCGAAACTCCTGAGACTCCTGATGTTCCCGAGACTCCCGATGTTCCCGAATCCTCCGGTGTAACCATAACCGTCAATGTAAACGGTAATGTTACAGAGATTAAGGGCGATGCCGGCGACTATACCGGCAAGATCGAAACTCCCAAGCAGGAGAACAAGATTTTTGCAGGCTGGTATACCGACGAAGCATGCACTGTACCCGCAGACTTGACCAATGTGGAGAATGATGTTACACTGTATGCAAAGTTCATCAAAGCAAGCGATGTTAAGATCAGCACTGTAAAGACAAAGCTGCTCAGCAACAGCTTTAAGACAACAGTCAGCGCAAAGGGCGAATTTGAGTCCGCATCCTTCGTTTGCAAGATGGGCAGCAAGACAATAAATGTTAACGGCACAAAGACCGCAAGCGGCTTTGTCGGCGAATGGAGCACAAATACTAAGCTCATATCCAAGGTAGTTATTACTCCTACCTTCGTAACCGCTGACGGAACAACTGTTTACGGCGAAGCGCAGACATTTACTTACATCCTTGGCTTATTTATCTGAAATGAGGTGTTGATTTATGCCTGATTATCCCGGTGTTGACCTCGGCGAATCTGAAGACATCATAATCGTTGGCAGTAGTGCAAAGCAGTTCGCAGGCACTTACAATCTTACGCTCCCCGATGGTTCAATTGCAGAAATCGATTCCGCAACTGATACTATAACCAACGGCAAGTGAAAAATCATAAAGGGAGAGCAGTCTGTCTGCTCTCCCTTTTTCTTTTGTGATGGACAGTTTAATCTACATTAAAATTGCAAATATTCCTTTTAAGCTCAGGCTGCTCAGGCCTGAGCTTATGGTGCGTTATGATGAATATGTTACCGAAGCGACTCCCGAGGCCGTTGATATATCCGTAAGCGAAGATGAGCTAAAGCAGAGGAACACAAGCAATCCGCTTTCTGCCGAACTTTTCATGCACGCTCTGAATGTAGGGGACGAGATGCCGGCCCACAACCGTCTGCTGTTCCACGGCTGTGCTTTTGAGTGGCAGGGAAAGGCATGGATTTTCACGGGCCCCAGCGGTACGGGAAAAACAACCCAGTATGTGCAGTGGAAACTGCTTTATGGCGACGAAATCCACGCAATAAACGGAGATAAGCCTGTTCTGGAGTTCCGCGATGACTGCATTATGGTGCATTCCTCGCCGTGGCGCGGGAAAGAGCATATGGGAATCCTTCCTTGCGCTCCGCTTGGCGGCATAATATATCTAAACAAGGCTGAGGAGAACAGCGCCGGGAGAATAACACCGCAAGAAGCGGCAAATCCCATGCTCCGGCAGATCCTTTTTAATGCGCCGAATGAAGAATGTATCAGAAAAGCGGCAGCGTTGGAGGAAAAAATGCTCGAAACCGCAGAGCTGTGGAGACTTGACAATCGGGGCGATAAGGCTTCGGCCAAGCTGTGCCACGATACAATCCTGGGGGTAATGTAATGGCGAAAAGATTTAAACTTCGCGCGGGTATCGTTCCTGTGACCGTGTGCGGTGAAACCATTCTTGTAACAGGGCGTGAAGCACGGGGAAAGTGTCCCTATACGCTGCACCTTGCGGAAGCCTCGGCCTATTATCTGTCCCTTATTGAAAAAGGGATGAGTGATGAAGAAATGATTTCCGAAGCTGCGGCGCATTATAATCTTGACGCTGATTCTGCGGCAGAGAAAGTCAATGGCTTTATTGCGATGCTTGACGGATACGGATACCTTGTGCCGGAGGATTGCAAATGACTTCGGAGCAGAGATTCTTTTTACAGCTCATTTCAGACTATATAGCAGGTAATTCATCTGCCGCTCCTCAGGAGGATATAAGCCTTGAAGTTCTCGCGCAAATTGCTGTTAGGCAGAGCCTTGGCGGAGTAATATACGCTCAGGTTAAAGACTTTCTCCCAAAGGGAAGTGAGGCATTTTTCCCCCTTGAGCGTGCATTTACCGCAAGCGTATTCAGCTACGTTTCCAACAGCGCGGATGCGGATGAATTGAAGCGCGCTTTCCGCGAGTCGGGCATTGAAATGCTCATGTTCAAAGGACTCAGTATCGCGAAATACCACCGCGTTTCTGAGCTTCGCACAATGGGCGACTTAGATATGTTAATTCACAGAAGTGACCGAAAGAAAGCTGACAAGCTGATGCACTCCCTTGGCTTTGAATGTATCAGAACGGGTGATTCGGTATGGACGTATAAACGCGATGTGGTTAAGGTTGAGGTCCATGAGCGAATGATATATGAAAGCCTGAGCTCAGATTTTGACTATGCGCAGTATTTTGACAGGGCATGGGAATTCGCAGAAGACGGAAGCCTTGAGCCGAACATGCAGTTTCTGTTTTTGGCTGCTCATACCGCAAAGCACATAACGAACCGGGGAAGCGGCTTCAGGCCGTTTCTCGATATGATTTTTATGGCTGCTTCCGATGAATTGGATTGGCAGTTCATACGTGCGGAGCTTGACAGAATCGGACTGCGCAGATTTGTTGAGGTGAGCTTTGCGCTATGTAGGCGATGGTTTGGCTTCGAACCGCCGTTTGAGTGCGCGGAAATATGCGAAGAGTTTTTTGCTGACGCAACGGAAAAAACCTTTGCCGACGGTATATTCGGATTTGATAATAAGGACAATTTCGGTGCCCATATGGCGAAGAGTGTGAAGCAGAAGGAAAAACTCGGATGGCTTGGCGCGATTGCTGTAATGATGAGAAAGCTGTTTCCGAAGGAAAACTCAATGCAGCATCTCAAAGTGTATTCATTTCTTTTCCGATACAAGCTGCTCAGACCGCTGGCATGGATATTCAGGATATTCTATTGTGCAACAACAAAGTTTTCGGATAGCATAAAGCTGTTGCTTTATCCCTTTACAAAACGCAGGGAAATAGAGAAGCGCAACACGTTTTTGGATAATTGGGGCTTATAAATAAATATAATTCAGAACTAATAAAAACGGACTTCGGTGTGTTACATCGGAGTCCGTTTTAGCGTTTATGATTCAGTTAGTATTTACGAAGAATTGTATTTGCAATTTTTTATATTTAATAACTCAAATTGACAATAATTGCACAAAATACTATTGGATTTTTAAGCATAATGTGATAAAATGACTCAGAATGTGTTATTGCGCTCATTTGCAGTTTCTTACCGAAAAAAGCAGGTGCGGAATGGAAGTTTCGAAAAAAATTAAATCAAAAATCGAAGATGGTTCTTTCCGCGAAATGTGGCAGGAAATCAAGTGGCTTTTTACATATATTCGCCGCTATCGCCTTGTTGTGTTTGTTCATATAATTATAGGCGTAGCTGCAACCATGATGTCCCTGATTTCCAGTCTTGCCATGCGCAGACTGATTGACGTAGTTACCGGATTCCAGACCGGGGCAATTCTCGGAGCGGCAGCTGCAATGGCGGGACTGCTGATAGGCAGCGTGCTTATGAATGCGGCTGCATCCAGAATCGGAGCGATAATAAGCGTTCGCGTTCAGAACGGCATTCAGGCCGAGGTGTATGACCGAATGCTTCGCACGGACTGGCAGGCTCTTGAGAAGTTCAGAAGCGGCGACCTTATTAACCGTCTTAACAGCGATGTAAATGCCGTATCCAACGGAGTCACAGGATTCTTGCCAAGCTTCGTTACAGGAACGGTACAGTTTTTCGGCTCGCTTATAATTATTCTTTGCTACGATCCTGTCATGGCACTAATCGCGCTTATCGGTGCGCCTGTGTACGTAATCGCATCAAGAACGCTTGTGAAGCGAATGCGCGAATACAGCAAGAAAACAAAAGAAATCGGAAGTCAGGTCATGTCCTTCCATGAGGACTCATTCAGAAACCTGAGCACAATAAAATCATTTGGAGTGATGGACGGCTTCCGCGACCGCATGCACGATATGCAGGATACATACCGCACAGCTATGCTGGACTATAACCGTTTCTCGGTTATAACAAACATGATTATGTCTGTTATAGGACTCGTGATTTCTGCGGGCTGCTTCGGTTGGGGCGTTTACAGATTGTGGAGCAATGCCATTTCATACGGCACCATGACTATGTTCCTCCAGCTCGCGAATATGCTGAGAGCTGCATTTTCAACTCTCATAGGACTTGTGCCGACCTTAATTTCATTGACGACTTCTGCAGGAAGAATTATGGCGGTAATTGAGCTGCCGGAAGAAATCGGAGCAAGAGAAACAGCGTGTATTCCGGATGAATGCGAAGTATCCCTTGAAAATGTGAGCTTTTCGTATGAAGGCGGCGAATCCCCTGTACTTGAGGGCATCAATTTCTCTGCAAAACCGGGAGAAATCGTTGCACTTACAGGTGCATCCGGCGAAGGAAAAACAACTATGGTGCGCATTATTCTCGGCCTTATTAGACCCACTGCGGGCGAGGCGAAGATTATAAGCACCGAAGGAGAACAGATGCTCTCTGCCGCAACTCGAAAAGCCTTTGCGTACGTGCCGCAGGGCAATACCATACTTGCAGGAACAATTGCCGAGAACCTCAGAATGGTAAAACCTGATGCAACGGAAGAAGAAATGCAGGAGGCTCTGAGGCTTGCATGTGCTGATGACTTCGTAAACAGACTTCCCGACGGAGTAAACAGCAATACCGGAGAGTTGGGACACGGTTTTTCGGAAGGTCAGGCACAGAGAATTGCGGTTGCCAGAGCGCTTATGCAAAACGCGCCTGTGCTCATTCTGGATGAAGCAACCAGCGCCCTTGATGAGAATACGGAAAAACGCATGCTGGACAATATCATAAATGACGGCAGAGTAAAAACCTGCATAATGATAACTCACCGCCGGACAAGTGCACCTGCCTGCAACCGCCGCTATGTACTTAAAGGAACCGCACTTTCCGAGGAAACCTGAAAATGATTGATATTCATACACATATAATACCGGGCGTTGATGACGGCTCGGAAGATATGGAAACTTCAATAATTATGGCTGAAATGGCATCTGACTCCGGTGTCGATACCATAATAGCCACTCCACATTGCAACCAAAGCGGAATGTATGAAAACTATGTGTCGGACGAGCTTCTGGCGCGTATGGAAGAATTCAGGAACGAAATTGCAAGAGAGAATATTGATTTGGAAATTGGTTTTGGCATGGAGATTTTCTGTACCCGGGATGTGCCGCGGCTTCTGAAGGAAAAGAAACTGCTGACACTAAACGGCAGCAGATATGCTTTAGTGGAGTTTGGATTCAGACTTGATGCCCCCCGAATGGAGAGAATGCTGTTTCCGATTCTGGACAGCGGATTTGTTCCTGTAATTGCTCATCCCGAGAGATACAGCAGACTTCAGCCGGAGACAATCGACGACTGGATGCGCGAAGGAATCGGAATACAGATCAATAAGGGCAGCGTATTCGGCCGTTTCGGAAGAGAGGCATATGATTCTGCTCATATACTGCTTCGAAACGGACTGGTGAGCTGCATTGCAAGCGATGCTCACGGTATTGACATCAGAACCACGAATATGGAAGATATTTCGGATTTTATTTCGATGGAGTATTCCGAAGAGCTCGCAGAGCTTCTGCTAAATGAGAATCCGAGACGAATAATTAATGATGAACCGCTTCTCGGCGGAGAAGATATTCAGTTATACTGAAATAGAGGTGTTCTCTGTGAAAAAGAAAAGAATAATAATCTTAGCGATAGTGGCGGCATTATCCGTTGTCTTAGCCGTTATATACGGTATCAGCAGGAATACAAGTCCCGAATATCCGGAGATAAAGTTCAGCGACGGGGAGATAAGCGTTTCCGTAAACGCAACGGATGAAGAATTACTTGAAGGTGTTTCCGCCACTGATCCTGAGGACGGAGATATAACGGATTCGCTGGTCGTCGAAGGCATTTCCAGTCTGATAAAAGGAAACGATATTAAGGTAACATACGCGGCTGTTGACTCTGAGAATCATGTTACAAAGGCATCGCGAACGGTTAAATTCGTTGATTATGAGAGCCCCAGATTCTCGCTTTCTGCTCCTCTTATTTTCCGACTTTCAAACAATATTAATATATTTTCGAATGTGGGGGCGGAGGACGTATTCGACGGTGACATCTCAAACAGCCTGAAGTATTCAATCTCAAACGATGTTTCATTTGACACAATAGGTGAGTATGAGATTAAGTTCAGTGTGACGAATAAGATCGGAGATACGGTGACACTTCCCGTAACGCTTGAAATAACCGATGAAGATCCCCGCACAGAAGATATTGAGCTCTCTGACTATCTCGTGTACCTGAACAAGGGCGAGAAATTCAATGCTAAGGATTATGTAGTCAGCTATCTGGCAAACGGAGTTGAACACAACTCAGCAAACGGGCTTAAGATCACGGACAATGTGAATACGGATGAAGCCGGAGTATATACGGTTGATTATATTTACAGCGGCAGAACTGCCTGCCGCACAAGCCTCATTGTAGTTGTAGAATAAGGCGGTGATGTGATGGAAGAGAATAAAGACACTGAATTAAGGCGTGAAGCTATTGAACGTCTGCATCCCATGCTTTTGCTGCGAGAAGTTGCAAGCAAATCCCTCGCCATTATCCTTGTTGCAATAATTGTCATGTCCATTGCTTTCGTTTTTATGACTGCAACATATGTACCGCATTATCAGACCAAAACAACTTTCGTTGTTTCTACCCGAAACGGGGCATCTTCTGTTTCTTCAAATTATTCCACAGCCAATGGTCTTGCAGCATCATTTTCACAGATTATCGGCAGTGATGTTATGGAAAAGAGAATAGCAAGAGCGCTTGGCGTTTCTAAGATTAACGGCGTAATTGAGGCAAACCTGATTAAAGAAACGAACATTCTGGAATTGAGTGTAACAGCTTCAAATCCCAGAAGCGCCTATATGATAACCTCGGCCTTGCTGAAAAACTATAAGCCTCTGGTCGAGCAAACTATCGGCAATGTGGCATTGGATACACTTCAGTACCCCACGGTGCCGACTGAGCCCGTTAACCCGCTAAGAACTGCAAAACCCGTTGTGCTGGCAGGTCTGGCGGCCGTGTTTGCCATGGCTGCGCTGCTTTGTGTTGTCGCATACATTCGCGACACGGTGAAGACCTCCGAAGATGCCGAGGACAAGCTTGACGCAAAGGTTCTGGGAACAGTCTGGCATGAAAGCAAGTATAAAACCCTTAAAAGTAAGCTTGAACACAAGAAAACAAGCATACTTCTCACAAATTCAACTACCGGATTTGACTTTGTTGAAACCTTTAAAAAGCTGCGCACAAGAATTGACTATGCAATGCGCAAGAACAAATATAAAACCCTTATGGTAAGCTCTGTGCTTGAGGATGAGGGCAAGAGTACGGTTGCAGTAAATCTGGCGCTGGCGATGAAAAAGAAGTATGATAAGGTTCTTTTAATTGATGCGGACCTGAAGAAAAGCTCACTATATAAAATACTGGAGTACAAGCAGGAGAAATTCAGCACAGTGAACGAAGTGCTGGAAGGCAAAGTGGATTTCGAGGACGCCATCGTTGTACACGAAGCAAGCGGTGTTAATCTCCTCCTCGGCCGCAACGGTATTGAGGACTCCACAGAGCTCGTCTCCGGTGAACAAATGAAAGAGCTTGTTGAAAGAGCAAAGGCTTGTATGGATGTTGTCATTATTGATACTCCGCCTATGTCTGTCAGTCCGGACGCTGAATGTATAGCGGATATTACGGATGCGGCAGTGCTTGTTGTGCGTCAGGATATGGCCCCGGTCAAAGTAATCAATGACATGATTGATGAGATTAACCTGTCCAACGCAAACCTCTTGGGCTGTATTCTCAATAATTTCCGGGCAGCTGATATTGATGACAGCTTCAGCTACGGTCAGAGCAGGTACGGCTACGGCAAATACGGCTATGGCAAGTATGGCTACGGCAAGTATGGCTATGGCAAGTACGGTTACGGCAAGAACCGCGCATCTAATCAAAATA
>JAZLGD010000069.1:0-4181 GCA_045616105.1 Oscillospiraceae bacterium
CTCGCCGATACATGTAACGCTGTCGGGTATAACTATGTATTCCAAGCTGCAACAACCAGCGAATGCAAGGTCACCGATGTCTTCCACGCTGTCGGGTATAGTCACTTGATCCAAATTGTCACAATAAGCAAAAGCCTGAAAGCCGATACTCGTTACGCCATATTCTATGAGGACACTTTCAATTTGGCTATTCCCGTAAAATTTATATGAAGGTATTTCACCGGTGCCGGATACGGTCAATAAGCCATCCACCAAAGTCCACTGTAAATCATCGCCCATTACTTTCCCTCCTTAAATTTCACATTATTAAATTCGCGTCAGAACATAGAGTGGATGTCAGACCATATCTGCATCAAATCTGAGATTAATGCTGCCCGCGTGTTACTGTATAGCAGTGTAAGAATGGCTATGGCCATCAGGACAATAGAGATAATGGTAAACGACGTCCGCAGGAAACCGGACAAAAAATCAAGAACTACTTGCGTAGTCCCTTTTTTCTGTACGATAACCGTATTCTCTTTTTCTTCCTCGCGCTGCTTGGCGTCGTAGAGTTGCTCTACGAAGTCGGTCAGCGTTTTCTGCTCCTCAGCCACCGCTTCCTCTGCCGCTGCGATATCCTCCCGGGTATTATTTTCATAATACCCGGTGAGGATCTTTTCCAGTTCAGCCTTCTGCTCGCCGGGAGAAAGAGAGATGTTTATAAAGCGCTTCATCTGCCTTACTAATGCAGCCTTTACGATCTCGTTATTCGGATTGTTGGTCGGAACAAGCAAAATAGGTGCTGCCTTATTGGTGCGATAGATCCGTTTCATCACATCGCATAGCTCCGCACCGTCGTTATAATACTGCTGCGTATCGTAGATGATGGCCTCGGCGTTTTGCGCTGCAAGCAGGATGTCATTTTCCTGCTTACGGATGTCCATACTTTCGCTGACAAAACAGACCTCTTTGTCCAGTCGCTTTTCCAATGCTTCCACGATATGCCCCATCTTAATGGCGTCCCCAACACACACGATCATGCTATCACCTCTTTATTTGTGTAATTCATCCAGCAGCTTATTCTGCATGTCAATCTTTTCTTTCAGTGCCTGCTCCTCGAGCATCATATCCTCAAGCTCATTCTGAAGCTTGGCCTCTGCAGCAGAAATCTTCTCAATACTCTGATCTGTTTCTTCCTGCTCTACACTTGTCTGCGTTTTCTTACTTGCAACAAGTTCTTCCAGCTTCTCATGCGAATACTCTATATCGCCCGTTTTAGCTGCAGCATCTTTTTCCAACGCAGCCAGCGTCGCTTCGTAACCGGAAATCTTACTTTCCAGTGCGTGGATCTTATACTCGCTATCGGTTCTATCTGCAAGCTGCCCTACATGAGGCGTTGTCCTATCATCCATATTGATAACAGACTTTTCGCCTCCGGCAGATACAGTGAGCGAGATATTTGTCCATCGTGAAGGGATACGGTATGCCCGTACAACCAGCATATTGTCTACTGTGCGATAGAGCTCATTTTTGTATATCTCATCGCCGGCACGGAAAACGAAACCATACTCAGCGTCACGATCTAACGACAGATCCTCCATTTCAAGGAGAAGCTCAAAAGCGTGATCCTTTTCTGCGTAGTCCCAAGCGTCGAGGGTAAATTTATAGTCGCCCATATCTATCACGCTGCCGATCTGCGTAATCTCAGCCTTACTGTATACCTTCGGAAAGAAATACTTGCTGGTAAAGAAAAAGGTATAGACAAGAACACAGACCAGCAGGAAGATTTTCAATCCGCGATCACTTTTCGCTCGCATACGTTTTTTGTGTGAAAGCTGTGCTTGCATAAATCCTGTATCAGCCATCGTTTTCACCTCTCATATAGGGCCTATACACCGTTTTGTCGCCCATGAACAGAACGCCAATGCTCTCAAGATTGTTCCGCCCCTTATTGAAACGGGAGGGTAGGACAAGGTATAAGCTGCACAGCAGGCTGAAAATAAGATAAGGAATAGTCAAAATGCTATTGACCATCCCACGCAGCATATAGGCAACGATAAAGTAACCTATAATAAAAAACAGACTGCTCAGATTGAGAAAACTCGTCGCTTTGGTTTTACTCTCAATGTCAGTGATTACATTACTTGCCATTACGAGGTTCCGTCTCCTTTCTTATATTTTTCCTCGGCGCATTATTACCGGGCTTGAAGGAATGATAAGCTCGCTCCAATTCCTGCGCTTTTTCGTAGTTTTTTTGCTGATAGACAGGTGCGTCTGGTGCCGGTTCAATCGCCCTATGCTTTTTGCTGCGCACGATAGCGTTCATCTGACGATTAAAATCTTTTCGCTCGGCCTCACTTGCCTCTGCTGCCGGTGCAAGACGCTTGACTGCCGCAGTGAACTCCGGATTACTTACACGCTGTCCGGTAGGCTTGGGAGGCGTAGTCCTTCGCATGTCATTTTGACTCTGACTGCTCAATTTCTTTGCCTCGGCTGCCGGTTTTTCAACCTGTTGAACGCCGCCCACTCTTGTGGATGCTTGCTGCGAGGAAGTTTCCGGTTTTGCGGGAGTGTTGTTTGCGGCCGACTGCCCGGCAATAGCCACATCTGTGAAGGGAGTGTCGTATCCAGCATCATGCTCTGCCGCAGAATCGTGCATGGCACTATCAAAAGCACTTTGCTCGCTCTGATCGACAGATGTTCCGCTGAAGGCCGCAGCGTATCCGGCATTGACCGCACTAAAATCGGGAGATTGGCCATCTGCCGCAGTTGCCACGTCTTTTTTCTCGCTGCGTTCTGCACGTTTTGCTTTCATCTTCTCATTCATCGTCTTGCCAAAATGCTCGCCCATGGAGGAGTTGCCGTTTTCCATTTTCCGCTCTGCTGCCGTCTTGCCGGTAGCTACAGCGGCCGCGGTTTTTGCCGCACTGCCAACGACACCTGTGCCTGTGTGCAAAGCGGTCTTTGCTGCACCACCAACAACATGCGCCATGGCCATGGTGCGTGCGAAGCTGGATTTCAGACCTGCATCCATGCCAAGGAGCCGCTCGACCAAGTTAGGACCGTCGATCACGGCATAAGCAATGAATACTGAAACAATGCCCTTGCCTAAGCCGTTAATACCCAAGCTTGTGATTGCTCCGGTGAAGATCGTATAAAGTCTGACACAGAGAACCGAGATCATCAGCGTGATATATGTATCACGGATAAAGCACAGAATGGATTTCAAACGCTCACCGTTTGAGACATCGGCTGCGTACATATATGCTAAAATGCGTGACACCACCAGCTCATAGGCGATACGCACATTCTTATAGGACAATGCACAAAACAATAAGACAAGAGAAAGAAGCTGTAGGATGCAGCTCCAGAAGTCAAGGGAATATCGGTAATAAAACTGATTGCCGATATTTGCTCTTGTAATGCCGTCGTCATTCTTTTCTGTGACATAGCCCCCGTCCGTTTTCTTGATATGGAATTTGATCTTATTATTGAAATCCGAACTCCAGCCATAAAGGTTCTTACCGTTTTTGGCGGTATACCAGTCCAGAGTTTCATTGATATCAATTAAATTCATATCTTCACTCGTTCTTATTCCAGCACCGTAAATGATTCCGCTGCCTGCTGCATAATTAAGCTGGCTAATGCCGCCCTTTTTATCAATATTGATCAGATCGATGATATTATCATTGACCAAGGTGTAAGATTGAGAGGTCTGCGCACTGTTTAATATGCCGTCCTTGAAATCTCCAGCCAAGTTATTTGCCATCATAAAAATATAACCGGAGCAACTGACCGCCAGGATCCCCAGCAGGATATTTCGAACCAGTGGAACCTTCTCGCGTTTTACCATCAGCGTTAAGCCTAAACCAGCCACACATAAGCAGGTCAGGGCAACCAGCACTGGCTTTAATGTCTGTAGTAGAGAGTTAATTTTTGGGTATCTTGTGATATCAATCAGCCCGAATGTCTTATCATACAGCGTTTCACAGATATTAGATAACTTACATAAGAGTTTTAAGATACCAAAGCCTATCCCACGTAAAACATCTGAAACAATACCGTGGTTGTCCAATATGGAGCTATTATCCTTATACCACGCTAAGTCTCCCACTTCGGAATTATCATCCGAATTTTTTTCCTTCAGGTAATTTTCGTATTGCTCCTGTGCCGCAGAGGTTTCCGGCGCTGCTGTTTCGGCC
>JAZLGD010000070.1:0-6297 GCA_045616105.1 Oscillospiraceae bacterium
CGATGGTGTAAGAGCTCATCTCAGCCATGGGGACCTCAGCTTCGACGATCTGCATGCCGTCTTCAGCGTTCATGCCGAGAACGGTACCGCGACGCTTGGAGGAGATATCGGACATGATATCGCCGAGGTTTTCGTCGGGGATGGTAACCTTCAGCAGACCGATAGGCTCGAGAATGGTGGGCTTTGCCTTGGGGATGCCGTCCTGATATGCAAGACGAGCAGCGGTCTGGAATGCCATATCGTTGGAGTCAACGGGGTGGTAGGAGCCATCGTACAGAGTTGCCTTCAGACCAACCAGAGGATAACCTGCGAGAACGCCCTTGACTACGGAGTTGCGCAGACCCTTTTCAACGGAGGGGAAGAAGTTTTTGGGAACAGAGCCGCCGAATACTTCTTCAGCGAAAATCATTTCTTCGGACTCTTCCTGAGGCTCGAAGCGGATCCAAACGTCACCGAACTGGCCGGAACCGCCGGACTGCTTCTTGTGACGGCCGTGTGCTTCGACCTTGCCCTTGATCTTTTCGCGGTATGCAACGCGAGCGGGCTGGAGCTCGGTCTCAACGCCGAAGCGGGACTTCAGCTTTGCACAGAGAACGTCAACCTGAATATCGCCTGCGCCGGAGATAACCATCTGGTGAGTCTCGGCGTTGTTAACGAGGGTGAAGGAGATGTCTTCTTCATTGAGTCTTGCAAGACCGCCTGCAACCTTGTCGTCCTGACCCTTGGTCTTGGGGGAGATAGCCATGGAGTAGCAGGGTTCGGGCATTACGAGTGCGGGAAGCTCAACTTCGTTCTTAGGATCGCAGACAGTGTCGCCGGTCTTCCAATCCATCTTGCCGATTGCAACGATATCGCCGCAGCAGGCTTCCTTAACTTCGGTGTTTTTCTTGCCGCACATGGTGTACATTCTGCCCAACTTGTCGTTGGACTGCGCGCGCATGTTGCGGAGGGTGAGGTCAGCAGTAATCTTACCTGCGACGACCTTGATGAAGCTGTACTTACCGAACTGGTCGGAAACAGTCTTGAAAATGAAGCCTGCAGGAGCGTCAGCTGCCTTGTCCTCGGGAGCGGGGCAGTAGTCGCAGATTGCCTGCAGAAGAGCCTCGGTACCGATGCCGGCCATAGCTGCGCCGCAGACTACGGGGATAACGGTGCGATCCTTCATGCCCTGCTTGATGCCGGCAACGAGGTCAGCCTCGCCGAGTTCCATTTCCTCGAAGTACTTTTCCATAAGTTCTTCGGTAGCACCTGCAGCGGTCTCCATAAGAGCCTCGCGGAGCTCCTCGACCTTGCCTGCGTCGGCTGCGGGAACTGCGACCTTTGCGGTCTTGCCGCCCTTGGTCTGGTATGCGGTGTTATGAACGAGGTCGATAACGCCGGTGCCGTCGGACATGGGAGCGATAACGGGGCAGATGATGCTGCCGTACTTTTCCTGCAGTGCGGAAAGAACGTTGTAGTAATCGCCGTGTTCTTCATCAAGCTTGGAGATGTAGAACATTGCGGGAACGTTTGCTTCTTTGAGGTATTTCCAGGAGCGCTCAGCGCCGACTGAAAGGCCATCCTTTGCGGAGCAGAAGATGATACCTGCTTCGGAAACACGGATTGCTGCGAGTGCATCGCCTACGAAGTCGAAGTAGCCGGGGCAGTCAAGAACGTTGATCTTGCAGCCGCCGAACTCTACGGGAGCGACGGAGGTGGAGATGGTAATCTGGCGCTTGATTTCTTCAGCGTCATAGTCGCAGACAGTGTTGCCGTCGGTGACTTTGCCCAGACGATCAACTGCGCCGGTAAGATACAGCATGCTTTCAGCAAGGCTGGTCTTACCGCTGTTGCCGTGACCGAGTAAGCAGATGTTGCGAATGTTTTTAGTTTCGTAGCTCATGTGTTGCTTCCTCTCTGTTTGATATATAAAAGTTTTTTAAGTCCAATGGAGTTTTACACAGTAAATTATTATACACTACTTGAAATTTGATATCAATAGTTATTTTTAATGAGGAAAAAGCATAGCGCGATTTCCAGAATGAGCCAGATGATCATGTAAATGAGAAGCCACGCAACGCTTGCGGAGCCGGCGGCCATCTTGATAAACATGATGATTATGCCCAGTACAGCGCTTATTACGCTGAGCAGAACGCTCACTCGGATGATGTTATACAGGAGTCTGCCGTGGTCGGCAAGCTGCACAAGTGCGCCGAGACCCTCGTGGGAAACAATTGCAGCAGGTTTGCTGATATCCGAGGGTTTTGCTGCGGATATCTCGTAGCGCTCGGTGAATGCGGGGAAGTCGAATCCGTCAGTCGGAATATCGAACTTTCTGGATATCATCTGGGGCGTTACGTTAAAGTCGCGAACCGCGAATATGGGGTGGCGGTCAGTGCGGAATATGGATGCAAGTGCCTCCTTGACATTGCGCTGTGCATTGTAGCGCATTTCGAAAATACCGCAGAGTACATTATCAGCCGCGATATAAACGCAATCCTTGATAACATACTTGTTGGGAAGTCTGATGCCCATAAGCTGCATGAAGCCGGCAGAACCGCAGTAAACCCTTTCGCCGTTTATGAGAGCGACAAGGCCGCCGCTTTCGTGACAGGAAAACTCGTCAACTCTGAGCATGGTGCCGTTTCCCTTTGCCATAAGCTCTGTAAAGGCCGGGGCGAGAGCGGAGCCGGAAGCTATAAGCATGCTGCCTGCGTAAGAGATGACCTCTTCGGGATTTTTGCCGGAGAGAACGCGCACCTGTTCGACCGTAACGTAGTTTTTGGGGAAAAGATCGCGGTCAGTTATAATTATATGCTTGCTTTTACCTATATCATACAGGCCTGACCAGCCTGCAATGGAATTTCCGCTGTGTATCATGATTTTTGATGATACAAAGAAGGGCAGGGGGAAGGTAAGGAGTATGGAAATGGGGACAGCCGCCGCAACAATGCCGGAGAATATGTGCATAAATCCCGAGAAGTTCTTTGCAATCAGAGCTGCAATAACGCTGAGCACGATTGATGCTGCGATTATGTAGGGGCTCATGGTGCCGAAAACAATCTCGTCGGGACCTGATTCCTCAACACGTCTGACAAATCCGGAGGTGGAGTGACGGGATTTTAAAAGAGTTATGCCGTCGCCGGTTACGCTTGTTTCGGCAGTAACCGTGTAGGGCTTTCTTGCCGATGCCGCGGCGCGGAGAGTGATGCGATTGCTGCGGCAGTTGAGCATGCTGCCCATAAGAGAGAAGGAAACCGTCAGCGCGGAAACTGCGCAGAAGGGAAGCCCGTTTTTGGTTGAGCCGGATGCAATTATGAATCCATCGATAACCGACAGCAGACAGGAGAGCATAATAAGAGAATTAGCGCTGGGTCTGCGTCTGAAAAGTGCAATAATTCCTGAGGTCATAATATCAAGGCCGAGCATCATAACCGTAAGCAGCATGATAAGGCACACAGCGGCGGATACGGCAGTTGCACGCATAGCACCGAAAACGGGAAGACCGAGGGATATGTATGCCATAAGGATGCTCAGGACAAAGGATATGCGCATTCTCAGTCTTATTACGGCAACTCTCTTTTCGTAGAATTTTGCCGCAAGGTCGGGAGGCACTTCAGCGCCGAGATCCTCGGCTTCTTCTGCGGGAGCGCCGTTTACAACGTGTCTGTTTTGCTGTATTTTCATGCTCGCGAATGCGAGGAATTTAATTATAGGATTAATGACTTTTTCGCGGAATGAGCGCATTTCAGCCCGTGTCTTGACGGGTTTGGGCTCGCTGTCTGCGAGCTCTTCCTGAGCTGCGGCGTAGTCAATATCTCCGTCTGCGTATTCGTCACCGACATCTGTTTTGTCAATAACATAGTCGTCACTTTCGGAAGCGATGTCGTCAGGATGGTTGAATACGTTGGCCTCGGGCACCTGCGGCTCTTCTGCCTCGGAAGCTTCCTCTTCGGCCTCTTCCGCAGAATCTTCTTCCGACTCCTCGTATTCATTGCTGCCCATGGATGAAACGCTTGCGATTACGCTGTCAAGACTCAGCTCGTCTTCTTCTGCTGAATCATCTTCGATTTCCTCAGCCTGCTCATATGCGGTATCTTCTTCGTCTTGCTCGACCTCGGACGCCTCTTCATTTTCGTAATCGGAAGGAACTTCATCTTCGCCGACAGCCTCTGCTTCCTCGGAAACTTCAATGCCGTCATCAATTCCGGAGGAAAAAACGCTCTCGTCGCCGGAGGCCTCTTCAGCAATAACGCCGGAGAAATCAACTTCATCCTCGTCGGATGAGTCCCTGACTTCGGAGATTATATCCTGAAGCTGCTCCTCAGAGCCTTCGTATTTGAATTCTTTTATTATGTCGTCGAGGCTGAATTCAAGCTCGCCGTTATAATCCATGTTATCTTCGTATGTACTCATATCTTATCCTTTTGTGCGCTGACGCAGAACCTCGTACATAATGACGGAGGCAGCAGCGGAGGCATTCAGAGAATTTATCTTTCCTACCATGGGGATGTTTACAATGAAATCGCAGTTTTCGCGGACAAGACGGCCTATTCCGTCGCCCTCGGAGCCAATGACAAGTGCCATGGAACCTGTGAAATCGGTTTTCCAGAGCTCGGCAGAGCCTCCTGCGGCGGCACCGTATACCCAAAGTCCTTTATCCTTGAGCTCTTTCAGGGCAGCAGGGATGTTGGGAACTCTTGCAATCTTCATGTGTTCAGCCGCACCTGCGGATGCTTTGCCGACTATGGCTGTGAGGCCTGCGCTTCTGCGCTTGGGGATTATTACGCCGTGAGCACCTGCGCATTCCGCGCTTCTGATAATCGCACCCAGATTTCTGGGGTCGCTTACCTCGTCGCAGACAATCACGAAAGGAGCTTCGCCCTTCTCGGCGGCGTGCTCGAGTATGTCATCAACCGTGCAATAGCTGTTAACGCCGACCAGAGCGATAACACCCTGATGAGCGTGGGTAACGCTCATGAAATCAAGCTTGCGGCGGTCGGCATCCACAACGACGATTCCGGCCTCTCTTGCCTTGGAAGCGATGTGGCCGAGGGTTTTGTCAACGTCGCCCTTTGCAATGAAAATCTTATCTATGCTGCGGCCTACTCTCAGCGCTTCAATAACTGCGTTTCGGCCTTCGATTATATCGTTTTTAATTTCGGTTTCATTTTCTCTGTTATTCATTCGTTCACCCGAATCATTAATATCTGAATATCTGCGGAATTATACATTGTCCATTGTATCACACAATTTTGAAAACATAAAGGGAAAAGTTCATTAAACGACAAATTTTTTGTTTACTTTATTTTAATTTAGTTGTACCATGTTATTATCATTCTTATACCCCCGAAAGGATTGGCAATAAATTGAGAAAACTTATGAAAAAAATAGATATGTTCTGCTATAATCACCCCAACTTCGGAATACCGAATCTGATGCTGTTTATAGTACTGGGCAATGCGATAATCTGGCTTTTTACCATGATGGACAGAACGGGACTTCTGGTAAATTATCTTGCCTTTGATCCCGCGCTCATCCTGCACGGTCAGGTATGGCGTCTGATAACCTTTATTTTCATTCCAAACTCATACGGTTTGATTGCTCTTATAGTTTTCTATTTTTATTATTGGATAGGCGGAACCTTAGAGCGCCATTGGGGAACGCCGCGATTTAATATCTTCGTGCTTACGGGCGTTGTTCTCACTATCATCTACGGTTTTGTTGTGTATCTTATAACCGGCGTCAGCTATAAGGTGGATGCGTATTATATCTACATGTCCATGTTTTTCTCTTTTGCAACGCTGTTTCCGGATATGCAGGTGCTGCTGTTCTTCTTAATTCCCATAAAGATCAAGTGGCTTGCTTATGTTGATGCAGTTTACTTCCTGCTTTCCGTATTCACAACAAGCTTCCCGCTCAATCTTCTGCCTGTTGTCGCAATGCTCAACTACTTTATTTTCTTCGGTGACAGCCTGATTTCCGTGGTGAAAAGAGGAAGCGGAAAATACTCAAAGAAAACCGTCGACTTCAAACGCGCGGTCAAAAAAATCGAGAAAGAGCAGGCGGGTATGCCTTATACAAGAAAATGCGCTGTCTGCGGCAGAACGGATACCGAGCATCCCGAGCTTGAATTCAGATACTGCTCAAGATGCGCGGGTTACCACTGCTTCTGTCAGGATCATATAAACAGCCATGTTCACTTTACAGAGTGATAATGTCAGATAACAGAATTAAAAACAATATGCCCGCTTTTATAACGGGCATATATATTGCCTTGATGCTGACGCTTTTCCTGCTGTGGTTTGACGGTAACGG
>JAZLGD010000071.1:0-2959 GCA_045616105.1 Oscillospiraceae bacterium
CACTGCCATAGCACTGGAAGGTGCGGGTGTTAAGGTCATCCATAGTGTCGATTGCAGCTGTAAGAGTAATCAGCTTGAATATAGAGCCGGGGACAAATGCAGCGCCGAGAGAACGGTTAATATAAACGCCCTCGGGCAGATTTTCGGGAGGATTGAGCGGGTCAATAGACGGGGAAGAAACCATGCAGAGAATTTCGCCGGTCTTGTAGTTTGAAACGATGACCGTGCCGTTTCTTCCGGCCAAAGCATTGTAAGCGACTTTGTTCAGATCCGAATCAATGGTCAGGGGAAGGGTAACATCGTCGCGCTGTTCGATGCCGCTGATGAGATTGTAGCCCGACAGCTCCTTCTGATAGCTCTGCAGAGCGCCGGTTCCCACATTGCCTGCATAGTCGCCGATAACATGGTAGCAGGCGGTTCGGGTTGCCGCATCATCGGAGTAGTATTTGCCGCCCTGACCCATGCTTGCCAGCACAACGCCGTTGCGGTCTGTTATGTTATATGAGTATGTGGATGTGGCATAGTCGAAGTATAGTGCCCAGTCTTCGCCGTGATTAATGTATCTTGCAATGTAGATACCGAGAAGAATGATGACGCATAAAGCGATAAGTAAGGCGCTGTAAGCGCGTAAGGAAACCTTTTTCAATTCAGTTCAGCCTCCTTGCTTCTGGGTTTATTAACAGCCTCGGCAGGCTTGACAACAAAGCTCGCGCCTTTTCGCGTGTCTCCCGCTTTTATGAATGCAAGCAGCATCCAGCAAGACAGAAGGGAAGTGCCGCCGTGGGAAACAAAGGGGAAGGTTACACCCGTAAAGGGGAGAATATCAACCGAACCGAATACATTCAGAATCAGCTGAATCATGAAAATGCTTGCCGTTGCGCAGGAAGCGATTGAATAATATGAGGATCTGCCCTGATATGTGTTTCTGACAACGAAGAACGCAAGTGCGAGTATTGCAAATATTGCGAGAACGGCGATTATAAGACCTAACTCCTCACACAATACACCGAAAACGGTATCCGCGTTTGCGGCAAAATCGTCCTTAAGCCAACCGTTGCCTGCGCCCTTGCCGAAAAGACCGCCGGATGCAGCACCGGACATTGCGCGTGCCTGCTGATAACCGCCTGCGAATATGAAATCGTCCTCCCAGACATGACCCCAGCTTGCAAAACGGCTCTTAATGTGGGGCATAGCGGTAAATGCGAGGAAGCCCGCCAAACCAGCACCGGTTACAGCCAGTGCAACGGTCGCGATGGAGCCCGAACGCATAAAGGAAATAACGAGGAATGTGGTGAAGAATATGAGCGCAGTGCCGTAGTCGTGCATAAGCGCAAGCATCATAACGCAAACTGCGGAGAAAGCGATAAATACATAGAGGTTGCGCTTGTTGAACAGTCTGTCAAGGCTTGCTGCACCAACGTATATATACGCGACCTTGACAAACTCCGCAGGCTGAATCGAAAGACCGCCCAGCTCGATCCAAAGCTTTGCACCGTATTTTTCCGTGCCGAGAACAAGTGTGGCGGCAAGAAGCAAAAACGCAATTACGGCAACGGGAGCCCTGAACTGCTTTGTTCTGTCGATGTCGCGAAGCCACCAGCCCATGACGAAGAAGAGGCCTACCGCGATGAAAAGCTCTATAATCTGCTTGAACATCTCACCGGGAACGGATGTTGCTATAACAGATAAGCCGAGCGTGGAGAGGAAGAATGCTATGGTTTCAACCTCAAAGCCCGTGCGGCGCATGCTTCGCATGGCGAAATAGCAGAACCATTCAAGCAGCACTAAAAGTATAAATCCGAGCGCAATTCCCGCAAGGTCACCGCTGGCTGCTGAGAGACAGTGCTCAAGAAGCATAACTGCCTGGAAAACGGTGAGGTAAAGAAGCGTTACCGCAGGATGTACTTTTTTCCACGGGCGATTGCGTCGCGCCTCAATAGCGGCGCGCTGCTGTTCGCTTATATCGCGGAAGCGCACGCTGTTTCCGGCGAGATTGATAATGTCACCGTCCTTGACAACGTGGCCGTCCGTGCGTACACGCTCACCGTTAACCCATACACCGCCTTTGGAGAAAATGTCGTTAATGCGCCATACGCCCTTACTGTTTCGACTTAAAACAGCGTGGACACGGCTGACTGACGGGAAGGGGAGCTCAACATCGGCGTTGTGAGAACGGCCGATCAGGTTCTCCCAGTGGTTGATGAGAATAACGCCGTCATCAGTGTGGATATAACCCCATATCTCCGTCTGCTGCTTTCCGCGCAGCATCGAGCGCACTGTTCGGGCAAGAACGAGCAGCGCCATGAGCGGGAGAAAATATGAGAAGATTTTCATGATAAAAGCTGTCATATAACATGCCTCGCATGTGATTATTTTAATACATGGTACATTATAACATTATTTACGGTCATTGACAAGCAAGGTCGAGTCATTTACAATGTATATGTTATGAAAAAGCAAAGTTCTGCAAAATGGATAATTATCTTCGCCGCGCTGTTTGTTGTGTTCAGCGCGGCATTCCTGCTGCTCAAAAACCTTGGCAATGCAGGAACGATTGCGGATATTTATATAGACGGAGAGCTTTATAAGCAGATCGATCTTGATGCCGTTGTGGTTGCCTATGATATGACGGTCGAGAGTGAGTACGGATATAATATCGTCCATGTTGAGCACGGCGGCATATCCGTTAAAGAAGCTGACTGCCGTGACCATATCTGCATAAATCAGGGCGTCATAAGCGATGATGCAGTGCCCATAGTCTGCCTGCCCCATCACCTTGTAATCGAAATAGAGGGGGATACGGTAGATGGCTAAAACAAAAAAGCTTTCTTTAATGGCAATCCTGACAGCCATTGCCCTCATAGTGTTTGTGATTGAGGCGCAGATACCGCCCATAGTTCCCATACCGGGTGTCAAGCTTGGCCTTGCCAATATGATAACTCTCGTAGCCATGGTAATT
>JAZLGD010000072.1:0-8774 GCA_045616105.1 Oscillospiraceae bacterium
GGTAGCTTCACTGCCATACCCGCGCTTGAGCAGGAGCAGCTTTTAGCCGCCGCAAAGCCCTATCTGGACAGCGGCATTATATCGTCAATAAGACTTTCAACACGCCCTGACGCAATAGACATGGAAGTGTTGGCACGCCTTAGAAAATACGGAGTTGAAACCGTCGAACTTGGTGCTCAGTCCCTTGATGATAATGTGCTGCATCTTTCTGGAAGAGGACATACCGCAAAAGAGGTCGAGGATGCGTCAAAGCTGATTAAAGAAGAAGGCTTCAAGCTCATTCTCCAGATGATGACGGGTCTGCCCGGTGACAGCGAGGAATCAAGCATTGAAACCGCAAGGAAAATAATCGCTTTGAAGCCCAACGGAGTGCGTATTTACCCCACCGTCATAGTCCGCGATACTGCACTTTACGATATGTGGCAAAGCGGCGAATACAGTGAGCATACCGTTGAGGACGCAGTTAAAGTCTGCTCAAAGCTTGTTACGCTTTTTGAAGAGGCGGCCATCCCCATAATCAGACTGGGACTCAATCCTACTGATGAACTCTCCGGCGGCTCAGCAGTTGGAGGTGCTTATCACCCCGCACTTGGGGAAATGGTTCATTCCCGCATTATGCGGAATAAAGCCGAAAAACTGCTGAAAAACTCGGAGGGAAAAAACGTTGTTTTGGGAGTTAATAATTCGGATATATCCAAAATGACGGGACAGCACCGCTGCAATATTGACTTTCTGATTGAAAAATTCTCCCTTAAATCTCTGAAAATTAAAGCAGCCGATGTTGAAAAAGGGGAAATTGTTGTACTTTCCCTTGATTAGTAAGAGAATTTATTATACAATATATAGATGACTTTGTTAGATTGAGGTATAGCACTTGTATTTAAGAGCATTAGAGATTCAGGGTTTTAAGTCATTCCCCGATAAGACCCGTATAACCTTTGAAAAAGATATAACCGCAATAGTAGGCCCCAACGGCTCGGGTAAGTCCAATATATCCGATGCAATTTTGTGGGTAATGGGTGAGCAGCGCTCAAAAACTCTCCGCGGCGGCAAAATGGAAGATGTCATCTTCGGCGGCACGGAAAAGCGCAATCCCCTCGGCTTTGCGCAGGTAACGCTCATAATTGATAACTCTGAGCATATTTTCGATTGCGATAATACCGAGCTCATGCTGACCCGCCGCTATTACAGAAGCGGTGACAGTGAGTATTACATAAACCGCGAAGCAGTGCGCCTTAAGGATATAAACAACCTCCTTATGGACACAGGCCTCGGCCGTGACGGTTATTCCATAATCGGACAGGGCCGTATCAGCGAAATCGTATCCAGCCGCGCATCGGACCGCCGCGAGATATTTGAAGAAGCCGCAGGTATTTCCCGTTATCGCAGCCGCAAGGAGGAATCTGAGCGCAAGCTGGCAAAGACGGAGGAAAACCTCCTGCGTATTAACGATAAGATTGACGAGCTTGAGCTTCAGGTCGAGCCGCTTAAAAAACAGTCCGAAACCGCGAAGAAATACCTTGTTTTGCGCGACGACCTTCGCATAAGAGAAATATCCGTATGGATGGCTACTCTTGACAAGCTCAAGGTTCAGAACGAAGTAGTTGAAAACGATTATCGTGACGCAAAGGAACGCCTTGATAATGCCCACCGCAGTCTTGATGCGCTCTACGCATCGAGCGACAACATCTCCGAGCGTATGCACCAGAAGGATGTTGAGGCCGAGGAAGCCCGTGTAAGACTTTCCGAGGTTGAGGGCAGAATTTCCGAGTGCGATTCCGAGTGCGCCGTACTTAATGCAAATATTAAAAACAGCAACGAAGCTATGCTGCGCATGCAGTCGGATATTGCCGAGCAGGAAGAACGCGCCGCATCAGTTTCAAAGCAGATTGAAGATAATAAATCAAGAATTAATGAGCTTGAAAAAGTTGCCGAAGAGCTTCAGAATAAGGCCAGCAGCAATAATAACATCCTTGACGGCTGCCGCATGAAGCTTTCCTCCCGCGAAAGCATTCTTGAACAGCTTCGCGAAAAGGCAAATAAGCTCAGCGTTGACTGCCGCAGTATGGATGCGCGTATCCATATGCTCTCCGAGATGGAGAAGGAATACGAGGGCTTCTCAAAGGCAGTCAAAACCGTCATGCGCGAAGCAGGCAGAGGCAACCTCCGCGGAGTCCACGGCCCTGTTGCAAACCTTGTTCGCGCAGATGATGAGTGTGCTCTTGCGATCGAAACCGCTCTCGGCGCTGCCATGCAGAATATCGTAATCGATACTCAGAATGACGGCAGAAGCGCAATCGAAATGCTAAAGCGCATGGATTCGGGCCGAGCGACCTTCCTGCCCGTTGATACAATTCGCGGCAACATTATGAAAGATGCGCCCGTAAACGACCCCGGCTTCGTGGGTATCGCTTATGACCTTGTCCACTTCGACAGCAAGTATGACGGCATATTCGCAAATCTTCTCGGCAGAACAGTTGTGGCCGAAACTCTTTCCGATGCCGTAAGAATGTCCAAAAATAACGGTAACCGACTGAGAATTGTTTCTCTTGACGGTCAGCTTATAAATGCAGGCGGCTCCATGACCGGCGGTAGCGCTGCAAGAGGAGCGGGTATACTGTCCCGTGCAAATGAGCTTGAAAAGCTTAAGGCAAAGCGAGTAAAGCTGGGCAAGGACCTCGAAACCTGCGAAAGCGATTATGATAAGGCCAAAAACGCAATATCGGGTCTGAGATACGAGCTTGAGGTAGCGCTTGAGGATCAATCCGCAATCAGAAACGAAAAGGCGGCAAATGAGGCCGAAAAACGCACGACCGAGCTTGCAATTGGCCAGCTCAGAGTCCTGCTTGACTCTCTGTCGGATGACGGCAACACCCGCCGTAAAGCAATTGAAGATGCAAAGGCGGCACTCGGAACGATTGAGAATAAGCTTGCCGAGAGCAATGCCCGCCGTGAAGGCTTTGTTAAGAAAGCCGATGATATCCGCAAGGAAATCACCGAAATCAATAACAAGAAGCTGGAGCTTGAGGGCAAGCGCACCAAAGCCGATAAGGATGCTCAGGAACGCAACAAGGAGCTTCTCGAGCTTGAAAGAAGCTGCGCAAGACTGGAGCAGAAAAAGCTTGCGGCAGAGCTTGAAGAGAAGCAGATTCTCGATAAGCTCTGGGATAACTATGAGCTGTCCCACTCTGCTGCAAACGAGCTTCGTCAGCCCGTTGAAAACCTTCAGAAAGAAACACGCAGCATAAACGAGCTTCGCCGCCAGATAAACGCTCTCGGAACACCGAATATAGGTGCAATTGAGGAGTATGAGCGCGTAAGCACCCGTTATGAATTCCTGACCGGTCAGCGCGACGATATTGAAAAGGCTAAGAAGGAACTTGTGGGCATAATAGACGATGTCACAAGTGAGATGAAAGAAGTGTTCTTAAGTCAGTTTAAGATGATTGAAGAACACTTCCGCCAGACCTTCCTTGAACTGTTCGGCGGCGGCAAGGCAAATCTTCTTCTTGAGGACGAAAACGATCCTCTCGAATGCGGTATTGAGATTAAGGTTCAGCCTCCCGGTAAAGCGGTCTCGAATATCAGCCTTCTGTCCGGTGGCGAAAAGTCGTTCGTTGCAATTGCTCTGTATTTTGCAATACTCAAGGTGCGCCCCACTCCATTCTGCGTAATGGACGAGATTGAAGCTGCTCTTGACGAGGCAAACGTTATACGCTACGCCGAATATATGCGCCGTATGTGCGATAAGACCCAGTTTATAGTCATTACCCACCGCCGCGGCACCATGGAAGAAGCAGACCACCTTTACGGTGTAACCATGCAGGAAAAAGGTGTTTCAAAGGTCATAGAGCTCGACCTTGAGGAAGCACAGCGCTCCATTGAAAATGATTAAAGAGGTTTGTTATGGGCTTTTTTGATAAAATGTTTTCAGGTCTGACAAAGACCAGAAAGAATATTGAAGACCTTGAAGAGGTTTTCCGCAACTTCGACCCCGATGATATCGACTTTTATGACGAACTGGAAGAGATTCTCATAATGAGCGATGTCGGCGGCGAAACAACGGCAAAAATTCTCTATGACTATAAGCATGTCATATTCCGCAACAGAATAAATAAGGGGAAAGACGCAAAAGCTGCGCTCCTGAAAATTCTTTCGGAAATGCTTGGTGAAATGGATACAGGTCTTAAGCTCGATTCAAAGCCCTCGGTTATACTGATGGTAGGCGTAAACGGTGTGGGCAAGACCACTACAATCGGCAAGCTTTCCGCACGCCTGAAGGCCGACGGCAAAAAGGTTCTGCTCTGCGCAGGCGATACTTTCCGTGCCGCCGCAGGTGAACAGCTCAATGTGTGGGCAGAGCGCTCAGGCGCGGATATTGTCCGCCATGAAGAGGGAAGCGACCCCGCCGCTGTCGTATATGACGGCCTTAATGCAGCCCGCGCAAGAGGCGCGGATGTGGTAATAGTCGATACTGCAGGCAGACTTCATAATAAGGCAAACCTTATGAACGAGCTTAATAAGATTAGCCGCGTAATAACGAGGGAGTTGCCCGATGCCGATGTTGAGACTCTGATGGTGCTTGACGCAACAACGGGTCAGAACGGACTTATTCAGGCAAAGCAGTTTCTCGAAACCGCAGGCATTACGGGCATCGTTCTCACAAAGCTTGACGGTACCGCAAAGGGCGGCATAGTCTTTGCAATCGCCCAGGAGCTTCAGCTCCCCGTAAAATTCGTTGGCGTAGGTGAGGGAATGGATGATCTTATTCCCTTTAATGCAGGCGACTTTGTAAGCGCACTTTTCAAGGAAAATAAAGAAGCAGAAGAAAAAGACGAAGAAACAGAAAGCAGCGAGGAAGAATAAATGGCATTAACCAGTAAACAGAGAGCCCAGCTTAAGGGGCTTGCGATGAGTATTGACACAATCGTGCAGATAGGCAAGGGCGGCATATCTGAAAATACCGTGACCGATGTGAATAACGCCCTGCGTGCAAGAGAGCTTATAAAGGGCAAGGTGCTTGAAAACTCCATGCTTACCGCAAGAGAAGCGGCAGAGGCTCTGAGCGAGGCATGCGGCGCAGAGGTAGTTCAGACTATCGGAAGCAAGTTTGTCTTGTATAAAAGAAACGCAAAAGAGCCTAAAATAGCTCTTGTGAAAGAAAAGAAAAAATGAGAATTGCAATTTACGGCGGAAGCTTCAACCCGCCGCACTCAGGCCATGTTGAAGCGGCGATGACAATAGCAAACGAGGTCAGACCCGATGCGCTTTTCATCATTCCCGCATCAATACCGCCCCACAAGGAACTTGCGGAGGGCAGCCCCTCGGCAGACGAGAGATTTAATCTGAGCAAACTTGCCTTCAGTAGTGTCCCGGGCGCAGAGGTTCTGGATATCGAGCTTTACCGCGACGGCAGGTGCTATACCGCAGATACGGTTGAGATACTGAAAAAGAAGTATCCCGATGACGAGCTCATGTTTGCCATGGGAACGGATATGTTCCTCAGCTTTGAAACGTGGTATCGCTTCACATATCTGCTGGAAAACCTGACCTTGCTTCCTATGGCAAGAAACGACGGGGAAGAGGATGAGATCCTCCGCTATGCCGAATATCTTGAAAAAGAACACGGAGCAAAGGTGCAGTGCCTCCGTCATACCCCAAAACCCATGTCCTCAACTGATATACGAGCTATGCTCAGTCGAAGAATGGGCGCTGAATATCTGCCGGATGCTGTTTACAGCCGGATATTGCGTAACCGCGACTATGAGGCAAGGGCAGACCTTTATTGGCTGAGAGAAAAAGCCCATGCAATGCTTAAGCCGAACCGCGTTGCTCATGTCATCGGAGTAGAGAGCGAGGCGGTAATGCTGGCAAACAGATGGGGAGAAGACCCCGAGGATGCAGCAGAAGCCGGAATTTTGCATGATATTACGAAAAAACTTGTGCTATCCGACCAGTTGATATTGTGTGAAAAATATGGTATCATAAACGATATTGCCGAAACGGAAAACGTAAAGCTTCTCCATGCCAAGACCGGCGCGGCACTTGCGCGCGAAATGTTCGGCATAAGCGATAGAGTATATGAGGCCATAAGATGGCATACAACAGGTAAGCCCGACATGACTCTTCTTGAGAAAATCGTGTATATGGCGGACTATATCGAGCCAAACCGCGACTTTGAAGGCGTTGAAAAGCTCCGCGAGCTTTCATATGAGAACCTTGACGCAGCTTTGACCTTGGGACTCGAAATGAGCCTTGAGGATATAAGAAGCTACGGAGAAGAGCCCTTCCGCGATACGGTGGAGGCTTATGAATGGTATAAAAACTCTTCCGAAAAAGGATGATTTAACAATATGATGACTCCCAATGAAGTTGTGGCAATCGCCGCAAAAGCACTCAATGACAAAAAAGGTCAGGACATAAAGGTGCTGAAAACAGACAAGCTCACAAGCCTTTGTGATTACTTTGTTATCTGCACAGGTACCTCGTCCACCCATATCAAAACTCTGACAGATGGAATCGATAAGGCCATGTCCGAGGCCGGTGAACCTCCCATCCGCCGCGAGGGATATCGCTCCGGCAGTTGGGTACTGCTCGATTTCGGCTGTGTTGTCGCCCATGTCTTTACCGAAGATGCAAGAGAATTCTATAAGCTGGAAAGACTGTGGTCCGACGCCGAGGAGGTTAACCTCTCATCCCTTATAGGCCCCTGCTAAGGGGCATTCGGAACTATAAAAATTTGAGAGGAGATTATTAAAAATGAAATACGATTTTGCAGCAATAGAGAAAAAATGGCAGGAAAAGTGGGAAGAAACCAAGCCCTACGCAGCCGTAATCAACCATGATAAGCCCAAGTTCTACGGTCTTATCGAGTTCCCTTATCCCTCCGGTCAGGGACTTCACGTAGGTCATCCCAGACCCTTCACCGCAATTGATATTGTATGCCGTAAGAAGAGAATGGACGGCTATAATGTCCTGTATCCCATCGGATTTGACGCTTTCGGTCTGCCCACCGAAAACTACGCAATCAAGACCCATATCCATCCCCGTAAGGTTACCGAGGATAATATAAAGACCTTCACAAGCCAGCTCAAGATGCTTGGCTACAGCTTCGACTGGGATCGCTGTGTCGATACCACCGACCCCAAGTACTACAAGTGGACTCAGTGGATATTCCTCCAGATGTTCAAGAATGGCCTTGCATATAAGACCACTATGCCCGTTAACTGGTGCACAAGCTGCAAGTGCGTTCTTGCAAACGAAGAGGTCGTCGACGGCGTTTGCGAACGCTGCGGTGCTCCCGTCGTTCAGAAGGAAAAGAGTCAGTGGATGCTGCGTATCACCAAGTATGCCGACCGCCTGATCGATGATCTTGACGATGTTGACTACATTAACCGCGTAAAGATTCAGCAGAGAAACTGGATCGGCCGCAGCACAGGTACAGAGCTTACCTTCAAAACCAACACCGAAGACGATGTAACCGTCTACACGACCCGTGCAGATACTCTCTTCGGTACCTCATATATGGTTATCTCTCCCGAGCATCCTCTGCTTGACAAATGGAAAGACAGAATTGAAAACTGGGAAGATGTTGTTGCATACCGTGTAGAGGCTTCCAGAAAGTCAGAGTTTGAACGCGGCGAGCTTAACAAGGACAAGACCGGCGTTATGCTCAAGGGCATTGAAGTAATCAATCCCGTTACAAACGCAGTTCTCCCCATGTTCGTATCCGACTATGTACTTATGGGCTATGGCACCGGCATCGTAATGGGCGTCCCCGGCCATGACCAGCGCGACTGGGACTTCGCAACCAAGTTCGGCCTTCCCATCATTGAGGTTGTAGCTGGCGGCGATGTCACCAAGGAAGCATACATCACCAAGGAAGACGGTATCGTTGTAAACTCCGACTTCTTAAACGGCATGACCGTCAAGGAAGCAATTCCCGCAATGAAGGAATATGCTGTAGAGCACGGCTTCGGTAAGCTTAAGACCAACTACAAACTGCGTGACTGGGTATTCTCCCGTCAGCGTTACTGGGGCGAGCCTATCCCCATGGTAAACTGCCCGAAGTGCGGCTGGGTTCCCGTACCCGAAGAGGAGCTCCCGCTCCTGCTTCCCGATGTTGAGAACTATGAGCCCACCGACAACGGCGAATCTCCCATCGCAAAGATGCGCGACTGGGTTGAAACCACCTGTCCCAAGTGCGGCGGCCCTGCAGAGCGCGAGACCGACACCATGCCCAACTGGGCAGGCTCAAGCTGGTACTGGCTGCGCTATATGGATCCCAACAACGACGAAGAGTTCGTTTCCAAGGAAGCAGAAGAGTACTGGGGCCCTGTCGATTGGTATAACGGCGGTATGGAGCATACCACTCTGCATCTGCTTTATTCCCGCTTCTGGCATCGTTTCCTGTACGATCAGGGCGTTGTTCCCACGAAAGAACCCTATGCAAAGCGCACCAGTCACGGCATGATCCTCGGTCTTAACCCGCACAGCTTTATCAATCTTCCAGCGGAACAGCAGAAGTCTCTGGTCGCGGAATACGGTTCGGAAGCTGCCGCCAAGGATTACCTCCGCGAAAAATACGGCGAAATGGCCGATCATCCGATCGTAAAGATGAGTAAATCCCTCGGAAACGTAGTCAATCCGGACGATGTCGTGAACGAATTCGGCGCAGATACGCTTCGTACCTATGAGATGTTCATCGGTGCGTTCGATATGCCGGCTGCCTGGTCCACCGAAGGCGTCAAGGGCTGCCGCAAGTTCCTGGACCG
>JAZLGD010000073.1:0-10038 GCA_045616105.1 Oscillospiraceae bacterium
TCCCTCCGGCGACCCGCAGTATTTCTTCACTACCAGCTGCCTTCCCGGCATGAGCTACAACTTCGGCGCATATGAAAACGAGAAGGTAATTGATCTCATCAATAAGCTCTCAACCGAGTTTGACACCGCAGAGCGCGCTAAAATTGCTGTCGAACTCCAGCAGGATATCATTGATGACAACGCTTATATATTCTGCTCCTTCCTGCAGATGAACATGATTTCAAAGGCTAATGTTTCCAACTGGACCGCACACGCTTGCGACTACTACGAAGTCACTGTTGACCTTGACATTACCTGATTTTATGAAATGATAGCTTCAGGGCTATGCGATTTTGCATAGCCCTGAATTTTTGGAGATTTCTATGCTGAAACGAAAAGAACTCAGCCTGACCGAGGGGAATATATTCGGCTCGCTCCTTTCTTTCTCTCTGCCGATAATTTTAGGCAGTCTTATACAGCAGCTTTATATTATGACGGATGCCGTTATTGTCGGGCAGTTCGTGGGAAAAACGGGGCTTGCGGCAATAGACAGCGTGCACACGCTGTTTAAATTTCCTCTGAATTTTATGAACGGTCTTACGGCGGGCGCAACGATACTTGTTTCCGGCTATTTCGGAGCCCGTGACCGTGAAGGCCTGCACTGCTCCATCAGAACCGCGCTGACAATAGCCTTCGTTCTCGGCGCGGTCTGCTCTGTTCTGGGATTTCTTCTTACACCGATGTTTCTGAGCTGGATGTCCGTGCCTGGTGATATTGTGAACAAAACTGCGGCGTATACGAGGATTTATTTCTCCGGGCTCTGGGCAATGGTAATCTATAACATGGCTGCCGGAATCATCCGCGCCTTCGGCGATTCGGGACGCCCCTTGTATGTGCTGATTCTTTGTTCGGTGCTAAACATTATAGGGGACTTCCTGCTCGTGGGCATGTTTGGCTTTGGAGTACAGGGGGCAGCCGCGGCAACGGTTATCGCGCAGATTGTCAGCGCGGTCGTTGTCCTCAAAATGCTTGCCGAAACGGAACGCGCAGGCGGACAGGTGCTTATATGGCACCTGCACTTTTGCCGCGAACATATGAGTGATATGCTCAGGACAGGCTTGCCCCTTGCCCTGCAGTCTGTTCTTTTCCCGATTGCAAATACTATTGTACAGGCAAGCATAAACAGTATGGGCACGGACTCAATTGCTGCATGGGGGATATGTGATAAGCTTGATATGCTCATCTGGCTTGTTGCGGATGCAATGGGGCCTGCGCTAACGACATACACCGCGCAGAATATAGGAGCGGGCAGGAATGACAGAGTTAAGCGTGGCGCGATAATCGGCGCATCCATGTCTGTTGGCTGTGTCGCAGCAATAAGTCTGGTGCTTTTCTTAGCTTCCGGATTTTTCGGACGCTGGTTTATCGACTCGAACGAAGCGGGGGTGATAGTTCCCATGAGCGTGCATTATATGAAGCTCATGGCACCGTTTTTTGTCTTCTATGCCTTAGGCGAAGCGTTCTCCGGAGTCTGCTGCGGTACGGGAGATACGACAAAGCCCATGATAACAACGCTTATTACAATCTGCCTTCTCCGCGTTATCTGTATCTGGCTTATTCTTCCGCAATTCAGGTCCATGGAGTGCATTGCGTGGATTTACATTGCCTCGTGGATTGCCGTCGGAGCTGCGTTCAGTTTGATGGTACATTTGCGGTTGGCTAATATAAAAAGCGGTTCACCTTGTGGGTGAACCTCTTTTTTGCAAAAAAGTGCATATATCGGTCAGGAAAGCGATTTTCGTCGGAGCTTTAAATAGCGGCAGTCTGCCATTATATTTTTCCGGTTTGTTCCTTGTAATACTGCGCGATAATGGAAAGACCCTTGCGAAGCTCTTCTGAGCTTCCGGGGGAGGTCAGCGCAATGCGCAGAAAATGCTCCTGCTCCGTGCCGGAAACATGAAAATGGTAGGAATGGAAAAGCTCCACGCCGCGCTCCAGTAACTCCTGTTCAACAAGGGCGCCCTTTTTGCTGCACGGAAACGGAAGCCACCGATGGAAGCCGCAATAGTCAGGTTGGGCATATTCGGGGAAGAACTCATCAAAGATGCGATTGGCCTTGAGTCCGAGCTCATGCTTGCGCAGCGCCAGACGGTATCCGTCGCCGCTCATAATAAGCTCGGAGATGATTTCAACATCCAGAGAGCTGGTGGTCATTACCATGTTATAAAGAGCGTTAAGAAGGCGGGAGCGGTACCGCTCTCCGTAGGCGAGAAATGAAACGCGCAAGCCAGTGCACAGTATTTTCGATACGCCGCTCAGATAGCAGGTCTGTTCAGGCAGCAGGGCAAACATGGGCGGCAGGTCCTCCGTCGGAAGGTCCACGGTATAGTCATCCTCGATAACCGTCAGGTCGTAGGCCGAAATTACTTTTGCCAGATCCTTTCTGCGCTTCAGGGAAGTGCATACGGTTGTGGGATTGGAACAGTTGGGAACCATGTAGATGCCCTGAATGGAGCTGCGCCTGCACGCACGCTCCAGCTCTTCGGCGATGATTCCGTTTTCATCGCTGGGAATGGGCTCAAGATGGATGTGGTAAATGCGGGCAAGTTCCATGAAGTTGGCGAAGGTGTATTCCTCGACGGCGATAGTGTCACCGGGCTTGAAAAGGGATGCAAGAATAATGCTCAGGCCGTTGGTGGCGCCGTAGACAAAGCTGACATGCTCATCGTCCACATGGACACCATAGCTGTCCAGCCATCTTCTTGCAGCCGCAATCTGATTCGGTCGGCCGCGCCAGTTGCTGTATTCGAAAAGCTCCTGAAAGTAATCCTTCATGACCACTCGCTTAGCGGCTTCGGCGACAATGGAATTGCATTGCTCAAAGCTGGCAATATAGCCCATAGAGATAAAATGCTCTCTGTTGCTCTTTTCGTAAATAGTCACAAGCTCCGCCGCGTGAGGGGCGATAAAAGTGCCCTTTCCCGTTATGCCGTAAATAAGGCCTTTACTGCGGCATATATCAAAGGCGCGGGTAACGGTAGTGAAGTTTATATCCAGATAATCCGCCAGCTCCCTCTGTGGAGGCAGCTTTGTGCCGGGGCTGAGGCGGCCGGAGGCGATTTCCTCCTCCAGAAGCTCCACCAGCGACAGATATACCGGCTTGCTTAAGCGAGATTTGTCGGGTTTCCATGTAAGCGGATATTGGTCAAATGAATTAACGGGCATTGCAAGATCCTCCGGAATATTGTATCCATATAATTTTACTATTGCGCCCATACAATGTCAATGCTAATATGAACTTGCCGGCAATGATAATAAAAATGTTAGGAAGTGTTTCAATATGGCACGCAATACATTTCAATCTGCGAAGGCTGTGGGAGGAATTGCGCCCCTGTCAACTCTGACAGAGTATAACGGAGTGCTCTTTTTATCCGGAGTAACAGCCATAGACCCCGCCACCGGTGTGCTGGAAGGCACAGCCGCAGAGCAGGCGGAAAAAGCGCTCAGTATTATCAGCGATATTCTTGAAGATTACGGAACAAGCATGGACTGCGTTCTGAAAGCGACTATCTATCTCAGCGATATGAATGATTTTAAAGCGGTGAACGAGGTATATGCTGCTCATTTTAACGCGCCGTATCCTTCACGCACCTGCGTGGAAGTATCCAAGCTGCCGATGGGCGCATGCGTTGAAATCGATATAATTGCCGCGAAATAAGAAAGGGGAGCAAAAATATGTTGAAATATTATGTAGCAGACGCATTTGCAGACAAGGCCTTTGAGGGCAATCCTGCCGGTGTTTGTGTTTTAGACGAATGGATTTCTGAAGAAAAGATGGCGAAAATCGCCATGGAGAACAACCTTTCCGAAACGGGCTTTGCCGTTAAGGAAAGCAATGAGCCCTGCACCTACGGCTTGAGATGGTTCACCCCCGTAGGCGAGATTGACCTTTGCGGTCACTGCACCTTCGGTACGGCATACATTCTGTTCCGTTTCTACGAGCAGGATAAGACTCAGATTCATTTTAACACTCTCAAGTGCGGTTACCATCTTGTTGTGGATAAGCAGGACGACCGTATAATTATGGACTTCCCCTCCATCGCGCCTGAAAAGTTTGAATACGCCGATTACATGGGCGACGGCGTAGGCGCTGTTCCCGGCGAGGTCTGGAAGACCGACCGCGACCTGCTGCTGGTCTATGATTCCGATGAAACGGTGCGCAACCTGAAGCCCGATTTCCAGAAGCTGAAGGAATTCCCCGTAGGTCTTTCCGTATATGTCACGGCAAAGAGCAGCGATTCTGAGTACGATATAGTTGCCCGCGCCTTCTGGCCCAAAATCAATGTTAATGAAGATCCTGTCTGCGGTTCTATGCACAGCACACTGATGCCCTTCTGGCAGGCACGCCTCGGAAAGGATACAATCGCATCCCGCAATCTCTCCCAGCGCGGCGGCACCGTCTATTGCGAGCAGTGTGGCGACCGTGTTAAAATCAGCGGACGGGGTGCCATGTATCTGGTAGGCAACATCCTCATCGACGAATAACGAGGGCAGGCTATGATTCAAGAAGTTTCCCGATATAATGAAACCATATGCTATGACATCGATTCGGATGGCTTTCATGCAGAGGGTATAGCGACGAATATACCCGATTCGGAACTGTATATCCTGCAGGTGCGCTGTGCTCACGGTATGCTGTTCTGCGGAATTTATCATCCCGATGTGCTGGAAAAGCTGAAGTTTCCCGCGGCAATATTCTCCGCGCCTAAGCTGGAGGACATGATGGAGCGAAAGCCTGTCTTTCTGACACAAGCTGCGCTGGATAAAGGGGCTTCCCCCGATATGACGGGTGCCGAGCTGGTAGCTCTTTTCAGCAGATAATTCTGATTGAAAGCTAAAAACTCCCGAGGTGTAGCCTCGGGAGTTTTTTATTCGGCAAACATGAATTGATCAAATCCGTTTCAGAATCAGATAAACAGTTCCAAAAATCTGTGCCTATGAGTGCTTTCATCGGAATTGTGTTTATGCCAGTGTTCGTGCTCGATAACATGCTGATGTGTTGTGGCGTCATGCGTATGAGTAATAGTATGAGTATGTAAATGCTTGTGATTTTTTACTATGGTATCCCATATTACAAAAACCGTTCCGATAAGCATTAAGCCCAGCGCAACAAGATAAGCAGCGCTCAGCTTTTCGCCAACAATTACAAATGCAAGTAACGAACCTGCAAAAGGCGCAATTGCATAGAATGCGCTTGTTTTTGCTGCTCCGAGATTTCGCTGTGCGCGGACATAAGAAAAAATGCTCAAGCCGTATGCAACAAATCCGAGTATCATGGCAAGTATAGTGTATTTGAAACCCGGCATTTTTTCTCCTGCAATACATGCGATGGCAAAAGCGCCAAGCCCGGAGAATACTCCCTTTAACATTACAATTTCATAAGTGCTTTTGTCGGAAATCTTTCGGGTGCAATTGTTTTCAAGACCCCAGCAAAGGGTTGCAAGAATGACAAACAGCGAGCCGATTGAAAACCGAAAACTTCCGGCGCCTTCAAGTGTTAATAAAACGCTTGATACGGTGATGAACCCGATTGCGAGCCACAATTTAGGAGAAACGGCTTCCTTGAAAACCAGAAGAGCAATTAATGTTGTTGCAACTATTTCGAAATTTCCAAGCAAAGAAACATTAGACGCTGTTCCGTGTTTAATTCCGAGCATCATAAGGATCGGTGCTGCAATATCAAGCACAATCATTCCGATGGTATAAGGCAGATCCGATTTTGAAAGCCTTTCTGATCTGTCTTCAGCAGCATAGTGAAAAAGATACATGATCCCGACGCCGATTCCGGCACCAAGATATAGAAATGAGGCCATGAAAGTTGGCGGAACTGTAGTTAACAGCAGCTTTGACAGCGGTGTGTTAATTGCGTAAAACAAAGCTGCAAGTATAGCAAGCATTATTGATTTTTTCATTTACAATTCCTCAGAAAGCAAAATCCGTTATCCGGAATACTTGCTCATCTACCGGCGTATAAATCCGCAGGTATTTTTATATGTTGGCTTGTTTTATATCTCCGAGCGGGAGAAAAATCAGGACTCTGCCTTGGCTTCATTCTTCAGAAGCGGCTGAGCGACCTTTACATTAAAGAGATTGATCAGCGGCCCCATAAAGAAGGCGGTTATTATGGTTGCAAAGCCTGCGATGGTGGGAACGCTGCGCCATGTTCCGCCTCCCATAAGGAAGCAGACAACGCCCAGTGCAACGCAAACGAAGTCCGTGGCAATTCGGATGTGCTGGAACTTGCCCATTTTCCACTTATACGCCATTGTGATTGCAACGGCATCATAGGTGGAAACGCCGAGATCCGCCGTCATGTAAAGCGCAGAGCCGAAGCAGATAACAACAATGGCTATTGCGAGGCAGACGAGTCTGAACGCAACTGAGGGAGCGACGAAAACCGACTGCAGGAATTCGTATGTAAACTGGGTGATATAGCCGAGAAGAAACAGATTGATAAAGGTTGCAATGCCGATTGCATGGCGGTTTGCAACAAGGCTGAATACAAGCAGAACGACATTGACGATTACATAGAGCGTTCCGAATTCGATGGGAATAAGCTTGTCAAGTCCGCTCATAAGCGACTGGAAGGGGTCAACACCGAATGCGGCAAGCTTGAAAACGCCGACGGCAACTGCGCAGATTATTACGCCGCAAAGGGACATTGCGATTCTTCTGAAGCTGATTTTCATAGAGAACCTCTTTCGTTTTAATATTTGAAATGATTTTATCATATATCCTGCGGCTGTCAATACATTATATGTATTCAGCAATGCCTGCTTTGCGGAATAAAAAAACAATGCCCCCGACTTTTGAAAATCGGGGGATTTTTTGGATTCGGGGGCATTGCGGCAGGATTAATTTATTATCTTTACGCAGATTACTTTGTAATCTGGAAAGTACGGACTATGGGCAATGCCAGATAGTTGCCGCCGAGGGTGGAAACTGTCATGGTGTAGGTGCCCGGCTCGGTGGGTGCGGTGGTGGTGCTGGAGTAAACTCTCAGCTTGCTTGTCATGCCGGAATAAAGAACATGTACATTGGACTGGTCCTTTGCTGCTTCGCCGTTAACCGTAAGGGTTGCGCCGAAGTCGGCATTCTGTGCATCCTCAGCGCTGATCTTCCAGCCGATGTCCTGATTCCATGTCAATGCGGCATGGTCAGCCTTGAGTATCAGAACGCCTACGCCGAGACCGGTGTTGTAGTTCTTGTTCTCGGTGATAGCGGTTACGGAGTAGACACCGGCAGTATTGGGAGCGCCAATGCCGACGCGAATATTATCTCCGATAGAGGGGAGCTTGCTGACGGTGCTTATTATCTGGCCGAAGACACCGGTGTTGACGCCCAGCTTCTCCAGAGCGTTGATTACCTCGGCTGCGTTAAGCATCTCGCGCAGCTCGCCAAGGGAAATGCCGTTTCGCATCATTTCGCTGAGAGTGGGACGGCCGAGAGCGGCAAGTGCGCTGTCGATGGTCTTTACAACAACGGTATTTTCAGTGTACTTCTCAGGAAGCTGCAGATACAGATTAATGGTTACATTGTTGGTGAGACCGTTATAGATTACATAGGTGTTGAAATCGTCATCGGGGGTGGTTGAGACCAGATCAAGATCGTTGCTTACCTGACTTACATACATGCTGGTGCTCTTGACATTGACCCATACATTGGCCTTCTTAACGGTGACCTTGCCATCGGCTCCGCTGCCGGGCTTAAAGTCTGCGTTGCCGTTGTAGACAACTTTGATTTCCTTCTCGCCGGCACCGATTGCGGGATATGCGCCGACGGTCTGGCCCAAAACATCATAGCTCAGGCCTTCCAGAGGAACATAAGCGGTCTGAATCTTGTCGTCGCTGACAATCTTGTCCACAACACCACTGATTGCATCGCCAACTGCTCCATCGAGCAGGGAGAGCTTTGCCTTGTAGGTGAAGGTGAAGTCGTCAACGGAAAGGGTGTTCTTTGCGGGAAGATCGGAATTGTTCCAATCGATTACCTTATCGAAAATAATCTGCTTGATTGCAGCGGTATCCTTGGTGTAGGTGAAGGATACGCCGTCCTTCAGCACGATATTGCTTTCTGTGCGGCTGTCGGAAACTGTTACATTAACGGTGACGGAGTTCTTGGCATACTCGCGGCTGCCAGCCCAAGAGAGCTTGATGCTCCATGTTCCTTCGCCGAACTTCTTTGTCAGATTGTCGGAATTATCCAGAGCCTTGTAGATGGGCAGCAGGTCGGTGCCGCAGTTGTATTCAACTGTGATCTCGTCGGTGCTGACCTGAGGCTCGGTGGATTCCACAACAGCGGCAATGATTGCCTTTGCGGTGGCATCGTAATCATAATTGAGCTGCTTGTCAAAGACAAGGCCTGCCTCGTAGGGGCCTTCCTTCAGATTGAACTGAAGTGCGTCGCGGTCAGCGACGGAGATGCTTGTTTCGATAGTGGTGGGTGCATACTGCTCGTTGCCGGGCCAGAAAATGCGGATCTGCTGTTCGCCTGCGGGAATGGAGGGATAGGTCAGAAGGTCTTTCTTGCCGCCCTCGAGAGGCATCCATGCCTTGCCCACATTGCCGACAGCGCCGCTTGCTGCGGTTGCGTGATAGCTGATGGTAACATTGTCGGCGGTCAGTACGTCAGACTCTGCGACAACGGCGTTGAAGATATCGTTATGCAGTTTATCGAAATCAACGCTGACATCTTCCAGATAGCTCAGCTTGACCTGTGCTGCGGTATCGTTCAGAGCGTAGGGAGCTTCCTCTCGCTCTGTCATTGTGATGGTGAGTTCCTTGGAGAAAGCCTGATATATATCGCTGCCTGCCCAGATGATGCGAATCTGCTGTTCGCCTGCAGGGATGGAGGGATAGGTCAGAAGATCCTTCTTGCCGCCCTCGAGAGGCATCCAAGCCTTGCCCATGTTGCCGACAGCGCCGCTTGTTGCGGTTGCGTAGTAGGTAATATCAACATCGTCGGCTGTCAGGACGGGGTCGACGCATTCAAGAACAGCATCGAAAATGGCAGCCTTGGTGGCCGCGGCGTTCAGGCTTGAGTCGGCGTTATAGGCAAGAGCTGCCGAGGCGCCATCGTTGAAGCTGATATCAGCAGCGGGCAGTTCCTCTTTTGCCAGCTTTCTGATGGTGTATTCATCGCTTGTGCCGGCAACACGGACCTGATACTCGCCGTCTTCATTGTCAGCCAGAGCGGGATGGGTGTAGGTGGTAGTAGTGAAGACAACTTTTTTCTCGCTGGTGAAGCCTGCAACAGTGCCCCACGCGGCATTCTTTGTGCCTATTGAGCTCTTACCGTCACAGTGGTATTCCCATTCTTCCTGACTGCCTGTACCCAGCAGAGCATCGGAAAGAATCTCGTTTACTGTGGCTGTGTCACTGCCGGCAGGAATTATCACGGTCGTGGATTCTGCGGCGAATGCGGACAGACACATGAGCTGTGCCAGCATAAGAATTGACAGAAGCGCTGACAGAATACGGGTAAAACGATGGTTTCTCATGGTATTTTCCTTTCTTAAAATGTATTTCGGTTTGTGCGCTTCCGTGCCTGCAATCGTGCATACGGAAGAGGGCACAAGATTTTTCGGCAACAGTTTATAACATTATTTTCACAATATCAACACTTTTTTAAGTTAAAAAAGTTGATTTCGCAAAAAATTTAAAATTTTTGTTGGATTTTATCTGGCTTTTTGAAAATAAAAAACACCCAAGGGGTTCCTTGGGCGTTTTTTATATGAATTTCCCATGCAAAAGCTTCATTGCGGGGACGATATCTTTTTTCTCGAGCCATATTCGGAGAAGCGAGGGGGCAAGGGCGGTGCCGAGGACCTTGATGTTCGCATCGCTCAGTACAGAGACGGCTTCCTCTTGCATATCATCGCTCACGCCGCGGCCGACTATACTGATTACATTTTCGTATTTATCGTGGGTAAGTCCGCAGCAGGGGGGAAGTGCTCTTTTGTCAGATATATCCGCAACCAGCGTGCCGCTGGACTTTTCG
>JAZLGD010000074.1:0-4933 GCA_045616105.1 Oscillospiraceae bacterium
TCGGGAACGGCTTTCTTCAGGACAGACAGAAGTCCCAGATCCTGAACAAGGATTGCGGACGCACCTGCATCGGATGCGTATCTTGCCGTAGTGACCGCATCCTCCATTTCTCTGTCACCGACGAGGGTGTTGAGGGTGACATAGACCTTGCAGCCGCGAACGCGGCAGTAGCGCACAGCCTTTTCAAATTCCTCGACGGAAAAATTCTTTGCGCTTCGTCTGGCGTTGAAGTTTCCCAGACCCATATATACGGCATCTGCGCCGTTTTGAACCGCGGCTATAACCGATTCAGGCGAGCCTGCGGGTGAAAGCAATTCGAGCATATTTCTACCTCAATATCATTTAATGCCATTAAATCAACTTAGTATACCACAAAGTCCCCTATTGCTACAAGTCAAAATTGATGTTATAATGAATGACCAATGTTAACAATAAGTAAACTTTATTAATCGGAGCACTGATTATGCACATGTCTGCCCAAAACTTCATACCGAACACCGTGGCGGACAAGCTTATTTCCGCTCACGACGGTGATGTTGCGCTGCTGTATATCTGGCTTTGTCGCAATGGAAGCTTCGAGCCTGACAAGGCGGCAAGCGAGCTATGCCGTACACTGTCTGAAATCGATTCCGCATACGAAAAGCTCTGCCGCATGAATATTCTCAGCGCCGGGGTGCCCGCAAAGCAGCGCCCCCTCCCCGCAGAAGAGCTTCCCGAATACACCTCAGAGGACATCGTAAAACGCTCCCGCGATGACAGCGGATTCGGCGCGGTAATCGCCGAAACTCAGCGCATTTTCGGGCGCAGTCTCTCATCATCGGACATAAAAATTCTCTTCGGCATTTATGATTATCTTGCATTGCCTGTTGAAGTTATATTCCAGCTTTTAAACTATTGTGTCAGCATATTCAGAGACAAATACGGTTCAGGCCGTCTGCCTTCCATGCGGACAATAGAAAAGGAAGCTTACGCTTGGGCCAACAAGGAAATCCTGACTATTGAGCAGGCCGAGGAATATATAAAATCCGCTGCGGAAAGGCGCAGCAAAATCGGCGAAGTCAAGCAGGCTCTCGGAATAAGAGGCAGAGACCTGACTTCAACCGAAGGGAAATACATCGCCTCATGGCTCGACATGGGCTTTGATGCCGACGCTCTCATGATTGCCTATGACCGCACCGTCACAAACACAGGCGCGCTCAAATGGGGCTACATGAACAAAATCATTTTGAGTTGGCACGAAAAGGGACTGCACACTGTTGCAGACATAAATGAAAAGGACAGCCGCATTCCGAAAAAGACCTCAGGCAAGACTCAGAACAGCTCTGCCAAGCAGGGCGATCTGGACAGAATGCGCGCCATATACGACAAGGTTAAAAACGGTTGAGGTAAGCTATGGCACTTGACGGAAAAATTCTGGCAAAAGCCAGAGAACAACTTGAAATCACAAAAGAAAATAACGCCTCAGAGCATGATAAGCGCATAGCCGGCGTCTATGCCCGCATTCCCGAAATTGCGCATATTGATATGCGACTTCGGGAGCAGATGCTTGAGCTTGTCGGTCTTACAATCAAAAAATGCGCTTCCATGGCAGACGATATAGAGACACTCGAAAAAGAAAACCTTGAGCTTCAAGCGAAAAAAGCTGAACTATTGGTTGCAAACGGCTATCCATCCGACTGGCTTGACGATATATATTCCTGCCCGAAATGCAAGGACACCGGATTTGTTGGCGGCCACATTTGCGACTGCCTTATGGCAATATACAACAAGGAGCTGACCAAGCAGCTTGGCGTGCTGCTCAGAAGCGGCGACGAAAGCTTCGATAAATTTGAACTCAGCTACTATGACGATGTGCGCGACCCTGTCAGCGGCATCTCCGCCCGCGACCAGATGGCGCTCGTTTTCGAAACCTGCCGCGAATACGCCAAGAGCTTTTCTTCCCGCTCCTTAAACCTTCTCTTCCAAGGCGGAACAGGGCTGGGAAAGACCTTTTTGTCCGCCTGCATCGCACGCACGGTTGCAGACAAGGGCTTATCCGTATGCTACGACACAGCATCTTCCGCGCTCGATGCGTTTGAGGCTAAAAAGTTCGCAAGAGACGCAGAAACTGCCGAAAACGCCTCAGTTAAGGTCGACAGAATGCTCAATTGTGATTTAATGATTCTGGATGATCTGGGCACCGAAATGCCCACTCCCATGTCAATAAGTGCGCTCTACACTCTCATTAACACGCGTCTTGTAAACGGCAAAAAAACCGTCATCAGCACAAACTGTTCAGACGAGGATTTGTCGCGAAGATACAGCCAGCAGATCTGCTCCAGACTTGACGGTGAATACTTCAAGCTGAGCTTCGTCGGGCGCGACATACGCGCCATCAAAAAGGAGATGTAAAAATGGCACAGCACGAGATTCTTGCTTCCGCCCCCCTGCTTGACGAAAACGGAAACATCGCCGAGCCGGGCTTTGCAAAAAAGCTCCTTCCCGTTTATCGCCGCGCAGATATAAAGGCAAGCCCTCTCCGCATAAAGGAGTGGGACTACTACCTTATCAACAACGGTCGTTTCGCTCTGGCACTTACCGTTGACGATAACGGCTATATGGGTCTTGACTCCATAAGCCTCATAAACTTTGAAGAAGGCTGGGAGATAACCACAAGCCCCATGTGCTTCATGCCGATGGGCAAGCGCAATCTGCCCGAAACCAGCGCCGAGGGCGACGTTTTCGCAGAGGGCAAGAATTACAGCATTTTCTTCAAAAATGACGGCAGCGGCAAACGCACACTCATTGCTCAGATGAAAAAATTCGGGCCTATGGGCTCTCTGTATGCCAAAGTTGAGCTTTTTGACGAGCCCGAGGAGAGCATGGTCATTGCAACTCCCTTTGACAAGGACGGCCACTTCTACTACAACCAGAAAATCAACTGCATGCGCGCCAAAGGCGAGGTTATTTACGACCAAAAGACCTATGTATTTGACCCTGAGGACAGCTTCGCCGTTCTCGACTGGGGTCGTGGCGTATGGACATATCACAACACATGGTACTGGGGCTCGGCATCCGGCGCAGTCGACGGCGTTCCCTTCGGCTGGAACATCGGCTACGGCTTTGGCAACACCTCCGCTGCCAGCGAAAACATGCTGTTTTATGATGGCAAAGCGCACAAGCTGAGTCAGGTGAAATTTAACATTCCGGGCAACGAAAAGGACTTCCTTTCACCATGGACTTTCACCTCCGACGACGGCAGATTTGAAATGGATTTCAAGCCTGTTTTAGACCGCGCATCCTGCACCGATGTGAAGCTCATAAAGAGCGACCAGCATCAGGTTTTCGGTCTGTTCACGGGCAAGGCAATTCTTGACGACGGCAAGGTAATTGAAATAAAAGACTTCCCCGGTTTTGCCGAGAAAGTCGAAAACAAATGGTAAGAAAAAAGCCTGCAAGTTCAATGCTTGCAGGCTTTTTATATTCAGTTCAGATTACCGCTTTCATACATAAGTGCAGTGAGCGCAACTATGGGCGCCGTTTCGCATCTGAGTATTCTCTCGCCCATGGAGCAGACGTGAAGTCCGCGCTCTCTTGCCATGTCCGCTTCGGACTTTTCAAAGCCGCCCTCGGGCCCGGTAATTATGGCTGCGGTTTTAATACTTTTGGAGCCTTTCAGAGCTGTCGGCAATGCCTCCCGCTCTCCTGTTTCATACATGAACAGTCCCAGCTCTGTTTCCGCTGCAGCAGTCAATGCGTCCTCAAATTTTTTGCACCATTTAAGCTCGGGAATTATACCTCTTCCCGATTGCTTTGCCGCTTCCTCGGCAATTCTCTGCCATCGTTCAAGCTTCTTTTCCGCGGTCTCGGGGCGGGCGATGACTCTTTCGCTGTTGAAGAATATTATCTCGGAAGCACCGGCTTCAACGGATTTTTGGATTATATAATCGGTTTTGTCGCCCTTAGGAAGTCCGCACAAAACCTTAACGTATACGCTTGGCTCAGCCGGGCACTGAACGACCTCAATCACTTCTGCCTCCGCCTCGTCCTTATCCGAGCGGATAAGCCTGCATTTATAGTCGGTTCCTCTACCATCACAGACGGTAAGCTCCTCGCCCGGGCGAAGACGAAGAACTCTGATATGTTCGGCATCTCTTCCCCTGATTATCGCGGTAGTTCCGAAGCTTGCGGCGTCGGGCATAAAAAATCTCGGCATTTTCTTTCCTCCCGAGGATAGTTTCTGTCGATATTATCTCATATTTCTCACCTCTTTGCAATACGGGCATAGGATGTAAGGGTGATATTTATGCAAGATGAAATTCCCGATATCAAAAACTTTTCTTCAGTCTGGGAACGGGTAGAAGCAAGCTCCAAAATAGAAGAAAAACCGCAGGCAGAAGCCGTATACAAGGCTGAAATCCCCGTTCGCACACGTGCAGAGAGATTTCTTCCGAAGTTCTGATTTCTGCTTTCATATATCGGAGTGGGCGGCGCTGCACGAAGAATAATGCTTTCTGTTCATCTGCCGCCCGCAGTGCCGATGTTTTGCGTTATGTTAACCGAATTGGCTTGCGATTAAGTTGCTTTAGCCTCTGCCGCGTTGAAATAACGCTGTTCAAGGATGTCATTTAATATTTTTGTAAAAAATCACCAAGTCGATGTTAATTTTTGTAATACTTGTTACATTTCCGCTTTTTTTTGGAAACAAATAGTATGAAATGTGAAAAAACAGATTTTTTTCACCCGTTTCGTTGACATAACTCTTATTTTTATATATAATTTATAAGCTTATACGTACATTTGGAACAAAATGTATTTGCCGTTGTATGTTAATGTTTTGTTTTATTAAATATTTTTTAATAATTATAAGCGAAGCTAATCATCGGCAATATATGTATTATTATATATTAGTGTAGTTGGCAAAAGGAGAGATTCTGTATAATGCACATAGCAG
>JAZLGD010000075.1:0-13889 GCA_045616105.1 Oscillospiraceae bacterium
AAGTTTGCCCGTGTTGAAGGCATCCTGCCCGCACCCGAAAGCAGCCACGCAATCAAGGTTGCTATCGACGAGGCACTCAAGTGCAAGGAGACCGGCGAGGAAAAGACCATCGTATTCGGCCTTACCGGTACCGGCTACTTCGATATGGTTGCATACGAGAAGTTCCACGACGGTCTGATGGATGACTACATCCCCGGCGATGAAGAAATCGCTGAAAGCCTGAAAAATCTTCCTCAGGTCTGATTAAACACAAAAAGAGCAGCCCATTGGGCTGCGCTTTTTATTTCTTTATCTGGTCTATTATTTCAAGAAAATACTTTTCGTTAAGAAGGGCAATACCCTGATTTTCATCGCCGAGGACAACAAGTCCGTCACCGGGCTTTATGCCGAAGATTTTGCGTGCCTTGCTCGGTATGACGATCTGCCCCTTTTCACCAACCTTGACTACGCCAAAAACATGCTTGCCCTTGGGCGGAATGGGGAGACCCTGAGTCTGAGGCGAATAGTTCACAAGCTCATCAAGGGAAACATTGAGCGCCTCGGCGAGAGCGGCGCTTTTTTCAATATCGGGAGAGCTTTCGCCCGTTTCCCATTTGGACAGCGATTGGCGGGATACACCCACCTTTTCGGCAAGCTCCTCCTGAGTGAGCTTGTTGAGTTTTCTGAGGGCGACGAGATTATCACTGAACATATTAATCCACCTTTTTTATTCCCAGCACAGCCCATCTTAAGAAGGGGATGCGGGAGATTATTTCGTTGAGCAGATAGCCGCCTGCAAATGCGGCAAGGGTGCATATGGCATAGCTTGGCACCGCGGCGAGAGATGTGTGCTCATGCAGGTAATATGCCGCGGCAGAGAGCGTGAGGTAGTGGAAAACATAAAGGCCGAAGCTTCGGGACGACATGAACGTGGTGAAAGGTGTTTTAAAGTCAAAATGCTTTTTCATTCCGCCGAGAACGGCGAGGCAGGCAATCCAGCAATATGCGATGGAAAGAGGACTGTTTATGACGGGGCTCTCCGCGTAGTTTCTGCCGAAGTAGAGCTTTACATAGATGACGGCAAGCACCGCGGCAGCGACAATAAGGGGAGCGGAATATTTTTCAACTCGCTCCATTACCTCGTCATGAGAGAATACGAAGTAGCCGAGGAAGAAGGAAAATCCGTAGATGCCGAAGCGGTATACCACGATGACGGGGGTGTTCAGCACTTGAGCCGCGCACCACATGGGGATGCCCAAAAGAAGTATGAGCCACATCTTTGCTCCGCCGCATTTTTCGTAAAGCCTGTCCTTTTCGAGCTTGCGGACAAGCAGAAGCAGAAGGTCAAACAGCCACAGAAGCTGTATGTACCACAAAACACCCGTGCCCGAAACGGACATGATGAGATATTTTATTACGAAAGGCATTTCGGGCATGGTATCGAATGCGCCGCCGATTGCCATGTTGAAATAGCCCTGAATCCACTGGAATACGAAAAGACCCACAGTTGAGGGGACTAAGAGCTTACGTGTACGACTTTTAAGAAAGGCTTTTTCATCTGTGCGCTCGAGGGAAAATCGGGAGCACATGCCGGAAACTATGAACAGCAGTACCATAAACCACGGGTAGAGGATGTACAGTATGGCGTCCTGAGACTGGACGGGGGAAAATGGGCCGATAACGCCCACCGTTATGCCGTTGAACATATAGATAACATGATAGATTACAACAAGCACCACCGTCAGCCAGCGAATGTTGTCCAAATAGTATTTTCTCATATTTTTCTCCTTTTTGCTACTGTTCTTAACATGAATTATAGAAAAAAGGAGGACGCTAATCTACCAAGTAAAGTTTGCAAATACCCTTGTTTCTGTTAAAATATGTTGCGAAATAAAGCGGCGCTTTTTGGCTTTATAAAAGCAACAGAAAGTGGACGCGGCGGAATAACAGGTGTATAATGGTGCGCGGAAAAGAGGTTTTAAACTACTATGCATGACGAACTTACAAAGCAGGATATAAAAAAGATGCAGGACGAGCTGGACGAGCGCAACCGCCTTATGCCCGAGCTTATCGAGGAGGTCAAGCGCACCCGCGCATTCGGCGACCTGAGCGAAAACTTTGAGTACAAAGAGGCGAAGCGAGCCCAGAACAAAAACCGCAGCCGAATCCGCTATCTTGAGGGCATGATAAAGTCGGCTAAGATAATCGGTACCGAGTCAAAGGACGATGAGGTGGGACTTTTCGACAAGGTTGAGATCTATGTCCCCGAGGATGACGAGGTGCAGGTAATTCAGGTCGTGACCACAATACGCTGTGATCCGCTGAAGGGACTTATAAGCCGTGAGTCACCCTTCGGAAAGAGCGTTCTCGGCAAGAAGGTCGGCGATAAATTCACCGTTCAGGTGAACGATAATTACAGCTACGAAGCCGAAATTCGCTCAATCACAAAATCCGAGGACGATGGCTCCGCGCCCATAATGAGCTATTAAAATAACCCGCCATATGGCGGGTTTTATTTATTGAATCTTGTTGCGTAGCCGCATTTGCGGCAGAGCTCTTCGCTTGGACGGCGGTTTGAAAAGCCTTCGTACAGCGCCTTTGCGCGGGGTGAGGATAAAATGTCGTCAAGCTCTTCGGTGAATATATTGCCGAGACCTATTTCTCCGTCGGCATCAAGACAGCAGGGAACTACCGTCCCGTCGCTGAGCACTCCAATCTGGTCGCGAAGCCCGCGGCAGAACCGTGTGTCCGCTTCGGGGGCGTTTATATCGGGCCAATCAAACCTTGCGGCGTTTTCCAGATTGATGCTGCCGCAGAGATGGCGGGAGCCGCGCCGCGTTTCCGGCCAGCTGTCGAGGCCCGTTTTCTCCCTGAGAAAAGCATGAATTTCATCGTTAAGCGCATTTGCGCCGCCGTCATTCCAAAGCCTCAGTGCGCATATCGTGCCGCGCTCGGAGAGCTTTTCGCAGACCGACCAGACGTCTTCAAGATAAGCACGGAGGTTTTCGCTCAGACCGTTTGCCTCGAAGCTGTGGAGCGATACGCTGAGCTTATAAAGCTTATCCGCGCCGAGAAGCGTGTCGGCGCACTGCTTTATGAGAAAGCCGTTGGTGGTTATGCAGCAGCGAAAGTCTTTCTCTGCCGCGATGGAGAGCATTTCGCTGAGCTCGGGGTGCAGAAGCGGCTCGCCGAGAAGGTGGAAATAGATATGCTCCGTATAGCCGCGCAGCTTTTGGGCGACCTCGGCAAATTCGTCCGCGCTCATGGTGCGCGGTGCGCGCTTCGTTCCGTGGCAGAACGGGCAGGAGAGATTGCAGATATTCGTGATTTCAACATATGCCTTGTTAAATCGACTCAACTCGTTCCACCTCGCTTTTAAGACATTGTATCATAGGGCATTTACTTTTTCAAATATGAGCGAAGCGACAAAAAACTGCTATCAAACGATAGCAGTTTTTTTATGACCATTTGCCGGCGATACCGTCGGGGGCGGTGGTATCGGATTTTTTGATTTGCTTTTCCTTGCCGCGGTAATCGTGACCGACGGGGACAAGGGCTTCGGTGTGCCAGCTTTCAACCTTTTCTTTTTTCTTCTTTGACATATTAGCCTCCTATAAGACACAGAATGAGTCCGTAAATTACGCTTGCGCCGATGCCGTAAACGATTACGGGACCGGCTATGATGAACATCTTTGCAGCAGTGCCCGTTATAAAGCCTTCGGTTTTAAACTCAAGAGCGGGAGCAACAACGGAGTTGGCAAAGCCCGTTATGGGAACGAGAGTGCCGCCGCCTCCGAATTTGGCGATGTCATCGTAAACTCCCAGGCCTGTAAGCAACGCGCCGATGAAGACCAGCGTGACCGAGCATGCGGAGGCCGCAGCTTCCTTATCGAGGCCTGCGCCCATGTAAAAATTCTGTATAAGCTGACCGATACAGCAGATGAGTCCGCCAACTAAAAACGCTTTGAGCAAGTTTTCCCACAGCTTCGATTTCGGCTGATGCTTGTCGGAATATTCTTTGTATTCTTCGTTTGTCATATCTTTTCTCCTTTTGTTATCTTTGCTTTTCCCCTCTTTTCTTTGCCTCTGCAAAGGAAAACGGAGGAAATACCGCAAAGCCAAATGCCGATAAAAAAGCAGGCAGCCATACTGACTACCTGCTATTATTATCAGATTCTTGATTTTTATTCAGTCTCTGCGGTCGATTCCGCCGACTATTATAACCAGACGCAGAAGCTGCATAATTGAAACTGCGAGGGCTGCCACATAGGTCATTGCCGCAGCTGACAGGGTTTTCTTTGCGCCCTTAAGCTCTTCGCCTGACAGAAGTCCGTTTTCTTCAATGCACACAAGAGCTCTCTTGCTTGCGTCAAACTCAGTGGGCAGTGTTACGAGCTGGAACACAACGCAGAGAGAGAAGCAGAGAACGCCGAAATAGGCGAGCATTATGAAAACATCGCTGAACGATGCCAGAAGCAGACCAGCGAGGATAAGCGGAATGGAGAGCTTGGAGCCGAAATTCGTTACGGGAACGATTGCCGTGCGGATTTTGACGGGTGTGTAGCCCACGGCATGCTGAATTGCATGGCCCGTTTCGTGGCAGGCAACACCTATCGCGGCGGTAGATGTGTTTCCGTAAACAGAGTCGGAAAGGCGGATGACATTATTTGTCGGGTCGTAGTGGTCGGTTAGCTGACCCGAAATGCGCTCGATGCGGATGTGCTGAAGACCGTTGCGGTCAAGAACATATCTTGCCGCCGCATCGGCGGTGAGTCCCCGGGTGTTATATACCTTTGAGTATTTATTAAAGGTGGTGTTTACCTTTGCGCTTGCCCACAGGGAAAACAGAACTGCGGGAAGAACAAGAATTATATAGGTCCAGTCCATATACATAGTCTTTATCTCCTTTGTGCTTCGAGTCCGAGAAGAAACTCTTTTTTGTCGAGGCCGCCTGCATAGCCCGTAAGCGAGCCGCCCGCACCGATTACGCGGTGGCAGGGGATGATGATTGCAATGGGATTGCGGTTATTAGCCATTCCCACGGCGCGGCAGGCCTTTTCATTGCCGATGCGCTTTGCAATCTCGCCATAGCTCGCGGTATCGCCGTAAGGGATTTCCCTCAGCGCTTTCCACACGCTCTGCTGAAAAGGAGTTCCCGCAGGCCTGAGAGGAACGCTGAAGTTTTTCCGCTCTCCCGCGAAATATTCCTCCAGCTCGGCTCTGGCATTTAAGAGCACCGAGTCGGGTGAGTCATTTTTGCGGGTACCGAATTTGAGCTCGGTTATGTTCTCGCCGTCGGAAACAAGATACATCTTTCCGACGGGGGTATCAATGTTCAAAGTGTTCATAGTGATTATATATCAACTGTCGATATCGATTGTCAAGTTGTTGAGACCGTTTTTTTCAAATTCGTCCAGATATTCGTCGATGCGGGCTGCAAGAGAGGCAAGGTCGGCATCATCGCCTAAGTCCCGGCGGGAAAGCTCCTCGGCGAGGATATCAAAGAAAACCGCGTCCTCATAATCGGCAATGGCTTCGTGGATACCTCCGTCCTCGTATGCCTTGGACGGGAAGATGTGACCGTGCCAGCGCTGAATGAGTGCCTGCATTCCGTTTTTCGCGCAGAGGGAAAACAGCTTTTCCTGAACTATGTCGTAATCCTCAAAGCGGTCGTTCAGCCGGGTCGAATTTAAAATCCAGTTTCCTATATATACAAGGTCCAAGAGTCTGCGAAACTCCTTATCCGTCAAATCAATGTTCTGCAAGTGGGCCACCTCCTGACCGAATAATCATCTATATTTATTATATCAAACTGCAAGTCCCTATTCCACAACAAAATATACTTGTAATTTCCGCGTTTTTGACATACAATAACTTAGTTAAGTATATATTGAGGTAGTTATGCCATGAACAACAAAGCTATCGGCGTTTTCGACTCGGGCTTGGGCGGACTCACCGCCGTCAGGGTTTTAAGAAAACTGATGCCCGAAGAAAATATAATATATTTCGGTGACACGGGCCGTATGCCCTACGGCGGCAGACCCGTTGACGAGATAAGACTCATTGCGCGCCAGAACGTGGAATTCGTTGAGGAAAAAGGAGTTAAAGCGATTATCGCCGCCTGCGGCACCATATCCAGCAACGCGCAGGATATACTTGCCGCTAACGAAACGAAGATTATCGGCGTTCTTACTCCCGGCGCAAAGGAGCTTGCGGAAACGGGGAAAAAACGCCTTGGCGTTATCGCAACGGCAACCAGCATTTCCTCAGGCTCATTCGAGCGCGAGGTAAAGCGCTTTGCTCCCGATGCGGAAGTGACCGCCATACCCTGCCCGGAGTTTGTGCCCGTTATCGAAAGCGGCCACTTTATGAAAACAGACCCCATGGTGCAGGACGTTGTTGCAAGAACGCTTCAGACCCTTAAGGAAAAGGGTGTGGAAGCCATACTTCTCGGCTGCACCCACTACGGAATAATCGCCGAGGCGATAAGCGAATACATGGGAAGCGACGTTATATTGGTCGGCGCGGCTGACGCATCAGCAAGAGCTATGTGCGCATATCTGACCGAGAACGCTATGCTTGCCGAGGATAACGCAGAGGAAAGCTATTACACAAGCTCATCCCTTTCCGACTTTGAAAGGCTTGCACCCATCATGCTCGGCTATGAAATGAAGAGCAGGGCAAGATTTGTTGAGCCCTTCCCACTTGACGAGGATTAAAGAATGAACGCAGTAATTACCATAAGAAGCTCGCAGGGGCTTGAATTTGCCAAGGCTGACGAAATCGAATTCGTCACAGACGGCGAATACCTGCATGATGAAAGCGGAAGCATTATAAAATACATGGAAAGCGAGCTGACGGGTCTCACGGGAACGGAAACCGCCGTGTCGGTGAGAAAGGACGAGGTCATCGTCCGCCGCCGCGGAACGCTCAACTCCCGCATGGAATTCCGCGAGGGCGAAAAAAGCCGCTTCCTTTATGATACCCAATTCGGCTCTGCCACACTCAGCGTTGATACAAGGAAGATTAAAACAAGACTGGATCCCACAGGCGGAGAAATTCAGATTGATTATATCGTTGACATGGATCACGCGATCGTTTCCCGAAACAGCCTGAAACTGAACATTAAGAGGGTAGGTAACTGATATGAACATGATTATAAAGGCCAAGGAGCAGGTGGACGAGCTCCTTAAGAACGCATATAACAAAGCAGTCGCAAACGGCGAGCTTCCCGAGGGCGCTGTAATAAACGGCAATGTTGAAATCCCCAAGGATACCTCCAACGGCGACTATGCCGCAAACCATGCAATGGCAAGCGCAAAGGCTATGCGCATGCCTCCCAGAAAGATTGCCGAGGCTCTGGTAAACAATCTTGAGCTGGAGGGAAGCTGGTTCTCCTCCGCCGAGGTGGCAGGTCCCGGCTTTATGAACTTCCGCATGGGCGATAAGTGGTACGGCGATGTTCTCTCCGTTGTTGACGGCGAGGGCAGGGACTATGGCCGCTGCGATATCGGCGAGGGCAAGAAGCTCATGGTCGAGTTCGTTTCCGCAAACCCCACAGGCCCCATGCACATGGGCAACGCCCGCGGCGGCGTTCTGGGCGACGCACTTGCCGCTGTCCTTGACCGCGCGGGATATGATGTTTACCGCGAGTTCTACGTAAACGACGCAGGCAACCAGATTGAAAAGTTCGCAACAAGCATCGAGGCACGCTGCATCCAGCTTGTTAAGGGCGAGGACGCAATCGAGTTCCCCGAGGACGGCTACCACGGCGATGACATTAAAGAGCTTGCAAAGCTCTTCGTTGAAAAGTACGGCGAAAGCTGGCTGGAAAAGGACACCGCAGAGCGCCACGAGATGATGGCAGCATTCGGTCTTGAACACAACCTGCCCAAGATGAAGTCCGACCTTCAGCGCTACGGCATCAGCTATGACGAGTGGTTTTATGAGTCCACTCTGCACAACACGGGCTATGTTGAGGAGAGCGTTGCAAAGCTCACCGAGCGCGGCTATACATACGAAAAAGACGGCGCGCTCTGGCTCAGAACCTCCGAGATACTTGCCGAAAAGCTGAGAGCAGCAGGCAAAAAGGAGGAGGACATCGAAAAGCTCGAGCTTAAGGACGATGTGCTCCGCCGCGCAAATGGATTTTACACCTACTTTGCCGCAGATATCGCCTACCACCGCAACAAGTTTGAAAAGCGCGGCTTTGACAAGGTAATAAACGTATGGGGCGCTGACCACCACGGCCATGTTGCCCGCCTTAAGGGCGCAATGGACGCCATGGGTCTTGACGGCGAGAACAGACTCGATATCGTTCTCATGCAGCTTGTCAAGCTGACCCGCGGCGGCGAGGTAGTCCGCATGTCCAAGCGCACGGGTAAGGCAATTTCTCTGTCCGACCTGCTGGACGAAATTCCCGTTGACGCTGCACGCTACTTCTTCAATTCCCGTCCCGAATCTCCCGTTGAGTTCGACCTTGACCTTGCAGTCCGTCAGGACAGCGAAAACCCAGTTTACTATGTCCAGTATGCCCACGCACGTATCTGCACAATGATCGCCGCCCTTGCTGAGGACGGACACGCGGTCGCGAGCCCTGACAAGATAGACGCATCCCTGCTCTCCACCGAACAGGAAAAGGAGCTTATAAAGCAGCTGGCGGCGCTTCCCGAGGAGATACGCCTTGCCGCTCGCGACTACGATCCCAGCCGCATGAACAAGTACGTCACCGAGCTTGCGGCCCGCTTCCATCGCTTCTACACCGCATGCCGCATTAAGGGCGCGGAGCCCGAAGTGCTTGATGCGCGTCTGTGCCTTGCCGATACAGTTCGCAAGGTTATCGCAATCACCCTCGATATCATCGGCGTTTCCGCACCGGAGAAAATGTAATAAAAAAACCCATTCAACCGCTTCCCTTGGGAAGCGGGTTTTTTATCGGCATTTTTCGCCGTGCCGCTGATGTAAACTAACAGCAGATTGACAAGAAGAGCAACATAAGTTAGAATTAAATTGTTAATAAAATAACAATACTTAAAATATTTTAAATATTAAAGGAGTGACACCATGAAACTTACCCCCGAGCAGCAGGCCATGCTTGACGGCGCAAAGGGCGAAACCATGGCAAAGGTCGTCAAGACACTGGTAATGTACGGCGATACCTTCGGCGCGGAAAAAATGGTTCCCATCAGCTCCGAGTATGGCCACACGGTAATTTCCTTTGGCCTTAAGGTCATGAAGCCGGTTTATGATTTGTATCAGGAAATCATAGATGCCGGCCTCGTAAGCGGTCAGAAATTTACCGCAGACCCCAAGCCTCTGGACAAAAATGTTCCCAGCAGCCTGCTTGATGACCTTGTGTTCAAGAAGTTCATGTACACAGAGCAGGACATGTATGAGGAGCAGCTCAGAAAGCTGGGCATCACCGACGACGATGACTACACCTGCACCTGTTATCTTGATCAGGTCGGCAACAAGCCGAAGTACGGCGATGTGCTTTCGTGGGCAGAGTCCTCCGCGGTTGTCTACGCAAACTCCGTTCTCGGCGCACGCTGCAACCGCAACTCCGGCATGATTGAGCTTATGGGTTCTATCGCAGGCTTCGTTCCCGAGTTCGGTCTTCTCACCGACGAGGGTAGAAAGGCAACATGGATAGTCGAGCTTAAGTGCGAGCGCAAGCCCGAGGCTCAGCTTTTAGGCTCTGCTATCGGCATGAAGGTCATGGAAGAGGTCCCCTATGTCAAAGGCCTTGACAAGTGGCTCGGAAACGAGCTCAACGACGATGCCTGCGCCTATCTCAAGGACTTCGGCGCGGCAACCGCATCCAACGGCGCAGTCGGTCTTTATCATATCGACGGACTTACTCCCGAGGCTGTAAAGCTGGGCGATGAGCTCATTGCGGAAAACGCACAGGTCTATGTCATCGACGATGCAGAGCTTGAGCGAGTCAAGGCAAGCTATCCCGTCATCTGGAAAAATCCCGATGCAGAGCCCGAGCTCTGCTTTGTCGGCTGCCCCCACCTGACTCTTAATCAGCTCACCGAGTGGACAAAGAGCATTGGCGAAAAGCTGAAAGCAAACGGTCTGAAGAAGGTCAGCGTTCCCACGGTTTTCACCGCATCCACTCCCGTTATCAAGGAGTTTGAAAAGACTCCCTATGCAAAACAGCTTAAGCGTCAGGGCGTTATACTCAGCTATATCTGCCCGCTGATGTATATGAACAATCCCTTGTGTAAATCCAAGGCGGTTATTACCTGCTCCAACAAGCTGCGCACCTACACCAGCGCACGCTTCTACACGGAGGGCGAAATTTTAGACATCATTACAGCGAAGAAGGAGGGCAGGAAATGAAAACTTTCAAAGGCCGCGTTATAGTTCCCGGCGAATGCACAGCAGAAGCGCTTGTTTCCCATGGCGGCTTCAACACCCTCGCATCTTATCAGATGGCAATGATGTTCGGCGATAAGAAGGTAAAGTGCGGCGACCAGAATAATGCCGATATTTACAAAAAGCCCATGATAGGCAAGGCGCTCTGCCTGCCTCAGACCATCGGCTCTACCACCGGCGGTATGGTGCTCTATACCGTTTGCTCCATGGGAAGACAGCCCGCGTGCATGCTCTTTTCCAAGACCATTGACTCCCTTGCCGCATCCGGCGCGATTATGGGCGATGTATGGACAGATGCAAAAATGCCCGTCATAGATGAGCTTGGCGATGAGTTCCTTGAGTATGTAAAAACCGGCGCAAAGGTGACTGTCAAGGCTGACGGCATCGTGGAGGTCGAATAAAGCGTTTAAAATAAGAAATGCAGTCCGAAAGGACTGTATTTCTTCAGCGTGTCAAAAAAGTCCTTCCGGACTTTTTTGCACGCTTCACAAACGCCACGTTTTTTGTGAAACTACATTTCACGAAAAACCTCGCTCCGCTCGTCAAAACGCCTGATTTATCAGGCATTTTGATGGCTATTTATCCAATTCGAGGCGGGCTGCCGCCCCCTCAAGCTCCCCCTACCCGTTGGTGTTTTTGTCTATGCATTCATTTATAGTTCTTTGACAGACTGAAGAAATGCAGTCCGAAACGACTCCATTTCTTATTACTTTCTGTTTTCAGAAAGCATGGAAAAACGTAATAAATTTAACGAATGACAAAAAATGTAAAAGAATATATTATAAAATATAAACGCTGCGTATAATCTTAAATGCTCTTTAAGTTCAAGGGGGAGAACTGTATGAATACCAATGAAGAGCTGGGGGAAGCGGAGTATGTAAGCCGCGGCGATTGCGGAGAGATATCAGATATGCAGTGCGGCTTTGGCTGCATCTATTCGCACATTGTAGACTGTGACTGCACAGATAAAGAGGAATGCCGGATATGCAAAAAATTCGGCATACGTGTAGGGGCCTACGACTCCTGCAAATACTATGACGATTCGCATTATGCGAATCTGGATTATCTTCATAATATTTCGCTTTTCATGTAGCAGAAAAAACTCCCGTTATGGCATACAGACATAACGGGAATTTTTTTATTTGGTAAAAATCTAATACCTTTGCAAATCGGAATAAGCGTCGGCGCGAATTATTTTTCTTTTCTTATGAAGAATATGAACACGAGAACGCTTGCCAAAAGCAGGTAGGGATAGAAGAGGCAGGGAATAATGTCGAATGCGGAAACATTGCAGCCCAGCTCTGCGGCTGCGGAGATTGCTACCAGCATCTGTGCGCCGTAGGGGATAATGCCCTGAAATACGCAGGAGAAGGTATCGAGGATGGATGCGGTCTTCTTTGCGGAGATGCCGTAGCTTTCAGCCATTTCCTTTGCGATGGGGTTTGCCATTACGATTGCGACGGTGTTATTGGCTGTTGCAATATCCATTGCGCCGACCAGAAGACCCATGCCGAGCTGACCGCCGGTCTTGCCCTTGAAAACTCTGCGGATGAAGTAAAGCAGAGCATCGAAGCCGCCGTAGTTGCGGATGAGAGCGCAGATTGCGGAAACGAGGATCGCGACCATGGTGGTTTCAAACATGCCTGCTGCGCCGGAGCCCATGTTGGAAAGAAGCTCGGTTGCGGCGGTCTGACCTGTTGCCAGCATGATGACAGAGCCGGAAACGATGCCGATGAGCAGAACCACGAATACGTTGATGCCGATAATGCCGCCGATCAGAACGAGGATATAGGGGATGATCTGGATGAGCTCGTAGCTCTCGGTAATGGCGCTTCCTATGCCGGAGCGCAGGGAAAGAACGAGGATAAGGATGAGGGTTGCCAGCGCTGCGGGAAGTGCGATGGCAAAGTTTTCGCGGAACTTATCCTTCATCTCGCAGCCCTGACCGTTGCAGGCGGCGATGGTGGTGTCGGAAATGAAGGAGAGGTTATCGCCGAACATTGCGCCGCCCATGACGGATGCAATGCAGAGGGGAAGATTAAAGCCCGATGCGTTGGCAACTGCAACGGCAATGGGGGTTATGAGTGTGATCGTGCCGACGGATGTTCCCATTGCGATGGAAACGAAGCAGCTGACGATGAAGAGCACCGCAACCGCAAACTTGGGCGGGATGATTGACAGCAGGAAGTATGCGACGCTGTTTGCGCTGCTTCTGCCGACGACGCCGACGAATATGCCTGCAGCCATGAATATGAGTATCATGGTGATGATGTTTTTATCACCCACACCGTGACCCATAATCTCCAGCTTATCGTCAAATTTGAGAGAACGGTTTTGCAGGCAGGCTACAAGAAGTGCTATGAGGAAAATTACCACAATGGGTATGCTGTAAAATCCCATGGGGATTTTGAGGATGTACTCGAAGAGTATGCCTAAGCCCAGATAGAGAACGATGAAGACACCTATGGGCGCAAGTGCCTTTGCATTACCTTTTTCCATGTCGTTTACCTCCGTAAAATAAAAAGTCTGAGTAGAACGGAGGCAAAATGGTATAAAAAAATCCCCCGTCCCAAAATAAGGACGAGAGTATAAAAACTTCGTGTTACCACCTTACTTCACCTGCACCTCACGGTGCAAGCCTCAACGAGTGCAATCACACTCTGTCGCTGTAATGGGCGAACCCATCGCAATCTACCCGCATAAGCGGCTCGACTGCGCTGCTCCGAGACCATGTTCAGCCGGGTTTTCCGCGCCCTCTTTCACCAGACAAGGGCTCTCTGTGGCGTTCCGCCGAGCTTACTCTTCTCTTCATTGCGTTTGACAATTAGGGACTTTACACTATTGCCCGCCGATTGTCAAGCATAATTTTAAATTTTTTTCTGCGCGATAATCGGATTAATCGAAAAATGCTTGATATTACGGCGGTTTGTGGTATATTGGTGGAGTTGTTTGGGAGAAAGAAAAAATGAAGATACTGAAATTCTGCAAGAAAAATCCCGTGATGACGACCTCGTTTGTCATCGCGCTTATAACCTCGCTGATAGTCCCGCCCGACAAGGCGTATCCGGGCTACATAGACGTCAAAACCATCGTATGCCTGTTCATCGTGCTCGCCGTTGTATGCGCCCTGCGCGATGCGGACTTTTTCTATGTTATGGCGCAGAAGATTGTTGCCCTGTTCGGGACTACCCGCAACTGCATCTTAGCGCTGGTGTTCATATCCCTTATAGGCTCAATGCTCATAACAAACGATACGGCGCTGCTGACCTTCCTGCCGCTGGGCTATTTCGTTCTCAGCACAACGGGGAAGGAAAAGTATCTTGCGTTTACATTCATCATGCAGACTCTTGCGGCTAATCTCGGCGGCATGCTCACCCCCTTCGGCAATCCCCAGAATCTCTATCTTTACACAAGCTTCAATATTCCCACGGCAGAGTTTCTGCACATCATGCTTCCGCCCTTTATCGTTTCCGTGCTGCTCATATTTATCTGCTGTCTGTTTGTGAAAAACGAGCCTATGGAGATAG
>JAZLGD010000076.1:0-4840 GCA_045616105.1 Oscillospiraceae bacterium
AAAAATCGCATATTTAGCGCAAAATTATTACAAGAATATAATTTAGCTTGAAATATCGAAAGTAATGCGTTATACTTTGTATCGTGTTTGAAATAAATATTTGCCGGTGTGATGGAATTGGTAGACGTAGCGGATTCAAAACCCCCCGATGGCAACATCATGTGGGTTGGAGTCCCCCCACCGGCACCAAAAAACGCCACCCGAAAGGGTGGCGTTTTTTATGAGAAAAATATCCGCTACGCTCAAATTAACTGATTGGGGATAACCAATCCCCTCTCAGACTCACCCCATGCAAGATTCGGGTGTGCTTATTATTCAAAATCAAGAACTCTCAGCATACGAACCAAAGTGAGACGATTTCTGATGGCGGCGGAGATGGGAAGCATCTCATCAGTAAGTGCGGGATCAATGCCAATGTGCTCGGGCAGATATTTTGCGCCGCAGCCTTTGTAGAGCGCTTCAAGCTCTTCGGCAGAGGGAATAGTGGCAATGAGCTTTTTGATCTCTTCCCAGTTATCAACAATATTCTGAGGATTAAAGGTTGCCAGAACGTCGTTTGCGTTTTCTTCTATGATTCCAAGTGCAAGGCGGCCGCCGAACTTTTCCATAATCCATTCTTCGGTGAGCGGCTCAAATGCCTTTGCCTTGGGAGTGAGCTTGGCAAGCTCGTGATATTTCTTTGCGCAGAGGTATGTACCTACGCCGACGCACTCGCCGTGTATACCTTCAGCCCCCTCAAAACGGGGCGGGTGCATCTCAACAAGGTGAGCCATAAGATGCTCGGCACCCGAGGCTGCTCTGGAGTGATTAAGAAGCTGCATGGTAAGACCGCTCTTCATCTGAGCCATGGTCATGGCCTCGTGGTCTGCAACGCCTGTCGCGGCATATTCGTCAGCGGCTTTACGCATAATAGTAAGCGCTTCCTCTGCAAGCTCAGCAACCATGGGGCAGAAGTATTCGCCGGAAACGAGCTTTGCAATTCTCCAGTCTACGAGAGAAATGTATTTTGAAAGGATGTCGTTAATTCCGCTTGCAACAAGACGTGCAGGTGCACCCTTGATTATGTCCAGGTCAGCAACTACGAGGATAGGTGCGCACATGGGAACGGACTTTTTCTGTCCGTTCAGGATGACGGAGCAGATGTTAGCAGTGAAGCCGTCTGAAGAGGCGAGGGTAGGCATGGCTACAAAGGGAATGCCGAGTTTGTAGGCAGGGTATCTGCCGAAGTCCATAATTGTGCCTGCACCGAATGCAACAATAACTTCGGGATTATCGAGTTTTTTCATCATATCCTCTATGAGAACGTCTTCGGATCTGAGACCGTTTGCGTCAAGAACGATTTCCTGATCAGCTTTGACGTGCTTGCCTTCTGTGAGCTTGTAAATGTTGGTGTCATAAACTACAACGCGCTTTTTGTCTGCGAGACCGACGTCGGCCATGTACTGCTCAAAGTTTGAGAGGGCGTCATACTCAACAACAACCTTTTTTGTCTCGAGAACGTGTTCTCTGCCACATACGCATTTTCCTACGTATTTTTCACAATCCATTATCATAATATATACCTCGTTTCGAGTGATTTATGCAATAAATTCAACTGTATTAATTATACCATCGTTTATTATTCTAATCAATTGTTTGAATACACAAATTAGCGTGTATTGTTGACGTTTATAAAAAGCTGAGCTATAATGACTTCATTAGTTTTTATAACGTAAGGAGCAAAACCAATGAGCAAGAAAATGAAGATTGTGCTTATTGCTGCGGCGGTGCTTATGCTTGTCTTTGCACTTACTGCGTGCGGCAATAAAGCTGCGGAAACGCCATGGGAATGGGCTCAGAGCCTTGAAGATGGCGATATTGAAAGCGCTGTATTCTGGTGCACAGCTGAGTATTATGAACAGTTTGCCAACACTGACGATAATGCAGACGCTGAAGATGCCCAAGAGACTGAAGAAGTAGAAAAAGCTGAGTTTGAAGATACGGAAACCGAGTTGAGCAGTAAGCTTATCGGAAAGCTTCTTACCAATTTTTACAGACTTGAAGAGAGCAATTTCACCGAAGTCGATAAAGAGACCGATTCTCCGCTTTACGGTATTACAATTACAATGAAAGACGGCACGGAGTATACGCTGAACCAGTCCGATGCTTCCGCCGGCGCACTCGAAATGACTTACGCAGATAAGCAGTGGGTAATAAGCGGAGCAAAGCTCAATAAATTTATTGAAGCAATGCTCTCAGGCGAAGACATTGAGAATACCGAAGACGATGAAAAAGACGAAAATGGCGAAGACTTTGCTTCTGCAGCAGATCTTATTGCAAGCGGCAGCGACCTGTCCGATCCGTCATACGGATTTGTAACTTATTCTGATTTGGTTGAGTAATCAATAATAAAAAAGCTCCCATCATGTGATGGGAGCTTTTTGTATCTGTTTAATGTTTTTCATTGGTGCCCTTGTCGCCTACGCCGAAGTGAAGCTCTTTCATGCCGTCAACCTCATCGCAGATGTCCTTAAGCTGACATACGTTGCAGTCAGTGGGGAGACCTTCCATGATGTGGTTAAGAGTATTGGTGATTGCATCGACTTTCTTTGCATTATCAACAAGTGCCTTGTAATCAACATCGGGATCGGTAACGAAAATTACGGTTGCATTTATAACGTTTTCGTTCTTCTTGTACTCATTAATGTATCTGTATCCGACCTCTGCAAAATTAATACCCTTTTTAACAGCGGTTTTGCTTACGCGAATCTGCTCACGGTGGCTTTCGGGGGACATGCGTACCATATAGCCGTCAGGATATACGTGGTACTTGCTGAACTCAATGTCCTTTATTGCGCGGTAAACTTCGTCGTCATCGCCGTCGAGAACGCCGACGCGCAGAAGAACTATACGAGCAAAGGGGGTGTCGGTTCTGAGCTCTTTAAGGTCCTTACCGTAAAGAATAACCTGATCCTTGTTGATAAGGTCGGCGGAAGAGGTGGTGCAGATGTAGTTAGCGGAGCCGAGGCCGCTTGCGCCCAACTCATATGCAGCATCGCTCTGCAATACAAGCTCTGCAGAACCGAGGTCATGCCATGCCTTGTTGGGGGCATAATCCCAGGTCTTGGGAGAGCTCTTTGAAAGTATTTCTTCGGTTGATTTAAAGATTGAATTATAAAGTTCCATTTTCCCGCTCCTATATAGATTTCAATTTAATTAATTCATATTCATGTGTGATAAAAAATACACAATTATATTAAAGCAGAAAATCCAAAAAAAATAAAGAACTTTTTATAAAATTCTTACATATTTAATAAATTGGCTAAAAATATGGAGCACATCAAATAAGATGTGCTCCTTGTTTAATTGGTGATAGCAGAATAGAATTTTTCCGGGAGAGCTCTGTCATGTGTCAAAGAATTCTCCGTTTTTTCTGTCAGTTCTTGAAGCAAATATAAAGATGTTGGTATATGCTCCGAGAAGAATTATGAACATACACCAGTACATCCACAGCAGGCAGATGATAATTGTTGCAAGACTTCCATATGTTGAGAAGCCGCTGCCGTACTTTATGAAGAGTGAAAAGACCCAAGTGAACAGGAGCCATGCACCCGCTGCGATAACAGAGCCGGGTAAAAGAGCTCCGAAACCGAGCTTCATCTCGGGAACATAGCGGTAAATAACAGTAAAAATTCCGCTTAGAATTAATATCGCGAACAAGAATCTGAATTTGATTAAGAATGCGATAACAGGTGATACAATTGGCATTTCATCGCCTATAAAAGAGACGAGATACTTCCCGAAGAGAAGCATTAAGAGGATCAGTACCATTGTGATTATGATTCCGATTGTATAAATGCAAGCTAAAAGACTGCGTTTAAGAAACGGCGTATAGTTTTTTGCGCCACTAAGTACTTCGATTCCGCGGATAAGTGCAGAGAATGCGCGGCTTGCAAGATATATCGCCGTTATAATAGTAAGCGGCAAAACGGCACCGGAGGCAAAATAAATGTCATCAGTGACCGATATGATAATATCCTTAAGTGCAACCGGGATATAGCGGCTTAAAAAGCTTATCAGATCCTGCTGCTGAAGACCGGTGTACGGCAGAATTGAAGCAGCAAGAGCTACAAACGGAACAAGGGACAAAAACATATAGAACGCACATGCCGCTGCATGAGCAGCAAGATTGTTCTGGCCTATTCCGTTTATGAAAAGCTTTGCATAGTTAAAAAATCTTTTCATAATAAAATTATACCAGAAGCTTAAGCCTCTTTTTCATATTTGATACGCTAATTGTGCCGTTTCCGGCGTAGCGTTCTCCGTCAAGCGCCCATTCCAGACCGTCCGGAGCTTCAATCTCAAGCGAGTCCGTCTGGAAGAAGTCAAGAAAAGGAGAAGAATAATCCTGAGTGAAAACTCCTCCGAGGAGGTTTTGCAGATCAATAACATTGTGTGGCTTGTGAACAAGCAAAACTTCAAATTTGCCGTCGCCGGTGTCAACAACATCGCCAGGCAGTGTTATTGTGCCCGCAACAGAGGTTGAGTTGCAAACAGCACCGAAAATATAGTCATCCTCGTAGCAGTCTTTGTCGGTTTTGAATTTCAGATGCTCGGATTTGAGCTTGGGCAAATCCTTGACCGCATCAAGAATATATGCCGAGTGTCCCAAAACATTCTTAAGGTTTTGCGGTGTGGTATAAGAAAGCCATGAAAAAATACCGAATGCCGCAACATAGGTGAAATTGCGGCCGCCGAAGTCACCGAGGTCAATTTCCTTGATGTTTCCCAAGGCAATATTTTTAGCGGCAGTAATCATATCGGACGGAATCCCGGGGCAGGCAGCAAAGTCGGTGGTACT
>JAZLGD010000077.1:0-5550 GCA_045616105.1 Oscillospiraceae bacterium
TGTTGCCATTGCGACGAATTTGCAGTATAATACCAATGCGGCTTTTGACAAGGCTGCACTAGTTGGGGAGCCAGCGGTGCCCTGTGACCTGCAATCCGCTACAGCAGGAATGAATTCCCCTCTTAGGATTTGTCATGTGTCGTCTGACACCGATAAGCGGCGTTGATGAGCCGGTCTCGCGCAACGGAAACCCGTGAACCATGTCAGGCGGGGAACCGAGCAGCATTAAGCGGTGCTTTTCGTGTGCCGTGAGGGTGCCGGTTCTGAGTTGGCTGTCGGCGTAACGGGCATATGGCATTATTCAAGGTCGGGTGTGCAGTCTTGTCAAAAGCCGCTATTATTTTGCAAAGGATTCTTGCCCATGTATCAGGCATTGTATCGGAAATGGCGTCCGAAGACCTTTGATCAGGTTGTCGGTCAGCAGCATATAACCGAAACACTTAAAAACCAGATAATCAGCGGCAGACTTTCCCACGCCTATCTCTTCATAGGCACACGCGGAACAGGTAAAACCACCTGCGCCAAGATTCTTGCCAAAGCGCTGAACTGCCAGCACCCCGAAAACGGGAATCCCTGCGGTAAGTGCCCTGCATGCCTCGGTATTGATGACGGCAGCATTCTCGATGTTGTTGAGATCGACGCTGCTTCCAACAACGGTGTTGATAATGTGCGTCAGCTTCGCGAAGAGGCGGTGTTCTCCCCTGTTTCCGTTAAAAAGCGCGTGTATATCATCGACGAGGTGCATATGCTCTCCACAGCCGCATTCAATGCGCTGCTGAAAATCCTTGAAGAGCCGCCCGAGCATCTTACATTTATACTCGCAACCACCGAGCTTAACAAGGTTCCCGCAACCATTCTCTCCCGCTGTCAGCGTCACAGCTTCAAGCGGCTCGACTCCGATGTCATCGCAAAGCATTTGGAGTACATTGCTTCTCAGGAGCACTTCGATCTTGATGCTCAGGCAGCGCGGCTTATAGCAGGTCTTGCCGAGGGCGGAATGCGCGATGCGCTTTCCCTGCTTGACCAGTGCTCAGGCGCTGAACACATCGACGTTGACACGGTTTACGATGTCATGGGTCTTACAGGTAACCGCCGCACGGCAAAGCTTCTTGACTGCACCGTAAGGCAGAACACTCAGGCGGCGCTGGAGCTTTTTACCGAGCTCTGGAATGACGGCAAAGACCCCGCCACGCTCTTAGGAGAGCTCAACACCTTGCAGCGCGACTGCCTCATGCTCAGCGTTGCTCCAAAGGCAAAGGTCAGCCTGCTTTCGGGCGGATATGATGCGCAGACTCTCGCCGTGTTCACAAAAAAGCTCACCTGCGCCGAGCTTATTAACCGCATTGATATAGTTTCTGACTATCTTATGAAGATTAAAGATGCTAAGAGTCCGAAGCTCACGGCAGAGCTTTGCCTCATTTCCCTCTGCGACCCCGCGCTTAATGAGGGCATGAACGAGCTGAGAGCCCGTATATCAAGGCTTGAAGCGGACATAAAAAACGGAGTCAGCATCGTCGCTGCTCCCGCTAAAGCTGAAAAAGAAGAGGTCATCGAGGAGATTCCCTTTGGGGAGCCGCCCGGGATGCCCGAGCCCGAGTACGAGGAGCCTGTATTTGACGAGCCCGAGGAGGACCTCCCTCCTGCCGACCTTAATCCCGATGCATCTGCAGAGTCGGCTTCAGCACCCGAGGATAACGCTTCGCTCTGGCAGGCAATAGTTGAGAAAGCCGACGAGGAGCTTCCGGCGGGTATTATCGCTTTGCTGAGCGACTCCACTCAGGCAAAAGCCGAGATAAGCTATGACAGCATGTCAATATTTGTAGCGCCCGGTTTTGCATATAACATGGTCAACAAGCAGGACACTATCATCCGTCTCAGAGCAGCAGCTCAGGAAGTGACGGGACGCAGCCTCAAAATTCAGATTCTGGAAATGACAAACGATTCTTCCACTCCACCGCGGAGTATCGAAGAACTGAAAAAATTCAAAGAAACAAGATTCATTTAAGAATTATTTTTACTAAACACAGGAGGATATTATTATGGCAAAAGGCGGATTCCGCGGCGGCATGCCCGGCGGCAATATGATGAAGCAGGCTCAGAAGGTGCAGGAAGAGTTCATGAAGCTGCAGGAAGAGCTTGAAAGCACCGAGTTCACCGCAGCAGCAGGCGGCGGTGCAGTTAAGGCAACTATGCTCGGCACCCGCTCTCTCAAGAGCATCGAAATCGAGCCTTCCGCAGTTGACCCCGAAGACGTTGAAATGCTTCAGGATATGATCGTTGCAGCAGTCAACGAAGCAATCGCAAAGAGCGAGGATGCAACCAGCAAGGCAATGAGCAGAATCTCTCCCCCCATGGGCTTCCCCTTCTAATCGAATTAAATTTAAAACTCCGATGCAATCGCATCGGAGTTTTTTGTTTCTTATTTACTTCATAAAGCCGCCGTCGGAGGTTATTACCTGTCCTGTTATAAAGGATGCCGCATCGGAGGCAAGAAAGCTCACAACCGCCGCGATATCCTCAGGCTTTCCGAGTCTGCCCACAGGGGTGTCTTCGGCGAGCATATTCAAAGTCTCTTTGCCAAGCACCTGCACCATATCGGTATCTATAACTCCGGGGGCTACACAGTTTACACGGATATTGCTTGGTGCAAGCTCCTGAGCCAAGGCTCTTGTAAGTCCTATAACCGCGTGCTTTGTGGACGAATACGCGACCTCGCAGGAGCCGCCGTGCTGACCCCATATAGACGATGTGTTTATTATACACCCTGCGTGCTCATGGAGCATATTGGGCAGTACCGCCTGAATGGTGTTAAAAGCGCCGTTGAGGTTCACGCCGAACATATGCTGCCAATATTCCTCGGTCATGTCCTGGAAAAGGCACTGTTTGGCGATGCCCGCGTTATTTACAAGAAGACTTACATGGCCGAAGCGCTCTTCAACTGCGCTTACCATTGCCTTAACTTCTTCAGACTTTGAGACATCCGCCTTAAAACACATAGCCTCGAAGCCTTGGCTTGTCAGTGCTTCTACGAGCTCCTCTGCCTTGTCCTCCCGCTCAACGCAATTTATACATACGGCATAGCCGTCCTCGGCGAGCTTTATTGCTTCGGCTCTGCCGATGCCGCGGGACGAGCCCGTTATCAGTGCAACTTTTTTCATGCTTTAATCCTCTTCGAACTGGCTGTTATAGAGTTCCTCATAAAGTCCGCCCTTTTCAATGAGCTCCTCATGGGTGCCGCTCTCAACTATATCGCCCTTATCCATAACAAGGATGAGGTCTGCGTTGCGGATGGTGCTCAGTCGGTGGGCGATTACGAAGCTTGTTCTCCCCTCGGTGAGCTTATCCATAGCAGACTGCACCAGAGCTTCGGTGCGGGTATCGACAGAGGACGTTGCCTCATCGAGAATTATCATGGGGGCATTTTCTATCATCGCTCTTGCAATGGTGAGAAGCTGGCGCTGTCCTGCGGAAAGACTGCTTCTGTCGGAAAGGACAGTATCATACTGCTCGGGCAGAGTCATTATGTAATGATCCATGCCCACAGCCTTGCAGACCTTGCGCAGAAGCTCATCGGATACATTTTCCTTGCCGTAAACAAGGTTTTCGCGGTAAGTTCCCTCGAACAGCCATGTATCCTGCAAAACCATACCGAACAGAGAATGGACCTCCGAGCGCTTCATCTCGGAAACTGGAACTCCGTCTATTCTTATTTCGCCGCTCCACAAATCGTAGAAGCGCATGAGCAGGTTTACCATGGTGGTCTTGCCTGCGCCCGTATGGCCTACGATTGCGATTTTCTGGCCGGGTTTTACGGATGCGGAGAAATCATTGATTACGGGTTTGTTCTCATCATAGCCGAAGCGTACATGTTCAAACTCAACAGCGCCCGTAATTTTCTCGGGTGCAGCGGAACACATGCTGTCGTCGGAAAGCTCTTCTTCGCCGAGGAATGCGAAAACGCGCTCGCCGGCGGCGCCTGCCGCCTGAAGCTGGGTTGCCGCCTGAGATATCTGGGAAAGCGGGCTTGTAAACAGTCGGACATATGCTATGAAGGAGACGATAACGCCGAAGCTGATTTTGCCGTTCATTGTGAGAACTGCGCCCATGACGCAGACTGCAACATAGCCGAAGTTTCCGATGAAGCCCATGAAAGGCATCATCAGGCCGGAGAAGAAGCGTGATTTCCATGCACTTTCGTAAAGCTTCTCGTTTATTGCATCGAACTCCTCGGTCACACGACCCGTCGCGCCGTAAACGCGTACAATGTCATGGCCCGAATAGACCTCTTCAACATGGCCGTTTATGTCGCCGAGATTCTTCTGCTGCTGTTTGAAATATTTCTGAGAGCGTTTAAGAACGATACTCATAAACACAAAGCCGAACAGAGATGCTCCGATTGCGGTAAGAGCCATTTGCCAGCTTGTTGCAAACATCATAACCAGAACACCGAGGAACTGGGTTACACCCTGAACGAGGGTTGTTATGCTGGAGTTAAGAGTTGAAGATACTGTATCAACGTCATTGGTTATGCGGCTGAGCACATCACCGATGCTGACCTTATCGAAATACTTGAGCGGAACGCGGTTTATCTTTCCTGAGATATCGTCGCGCATTCTCCACGCAAGGTGCTGCATTACGCTTATCATAACAAGACCCGAAGCGCAGGAAAGCAGGCCTGCCGAGCAATAGAGAACAAGTATCGATATTATTGATTTCTTAACTGATGCAAGGTCGATGCCCGTTGCAAGTCCCGCACTTATGGCATTTGTTAAATCCGCCATTTTGTCCGGGGCTATAATTGTCAGCACCGTACCTGCAAGGGAGAAAACAAGACTGATGATTATCGGGAGATACCACGGACGGCAGTACTTATAAAGCTGCTTCATTGCAGTCTTGAAATCATTCGGTTTTTCGTTGAGGCCTCTGCCTCTGTGACCCGGTCTCGGACTCATAGGGCAAGCTCCTCCTTTGAAAGCTGAGAAAGGGCGATCTGCTTGTAGACCTCGCAGGAGGAAAGAAGCTCTTTATGAGTTCCCATGCCTACCTGTCTGCCCTCATCCAGCACTATTATTTTATCTGCGCCCATTATGGTGCCTATACGCTGGGCGACAATTATCTTGGTAACACCGTCAAGCTCGGTTCTGAGTGCATTGCGCAGTTCTCTGTCGGTCTTGAAGTCAAGAGCCGAGAAGGTATCGTCGAATATTATTATCTCGGGGCGCTTGCTCAAGGCTCTTGCAATGGAAAGACGTTGCTTCTGGCCGCCGGAGAAGTTTGTGCCGCTCTGGGCAACGGGTGAGTTTTCCTTATCCTCAAGCTCGGAAACAAATTCCTCGGACTGTGAAATACGAAGAGCGTCATCCAGAAGCTTATCGTCAGCTCCCGCTCCGAAAACCACATTTGACTTTACCGTACCGGAGAACATGACCGCTTTCTGGGATACATAAGAAAGCTTTTCACAAAGCTCCTCTATCACATAGTCCTTAACATTCACGCCGTCGACAAGCACTTCGCCTTCGGTAGCATCGTAAAATCTGGGAATGAGATTCA
>JAZLGD010000078.1:0-5084 GCA_045616105.1 Oscillospiraceae bacterium
TGCGGAAGCCTTCTGCGGGTTGACACGAGCAGATGCCTTCTGCGGGTTGAGGCTGATGCCTGCGCCCTCGCCCTTCTTGATGGGCTGTACCTTTGCGGTGCTCTTTACATAAACGAGGCCGCCCTTGGGGCCGGGGATTGCGCCACGAACAACGAGCATGTTGAGCTCTGCGTCGACCTTGACGATGTCGAGGTTCTGAACGGTAACCTGCTCAACGCCCATGTGACCGGGCATGTTCTTGCCTTTGAAGATACGGCTGGGGTCGGTGCTGGAACCCATGGAACCGGAATGACGATGAACCGGGCCGCCGCCGTGGGTCATCTTCTGGATGTGGGTGCCGTGACGCTTAACTGCGCCTGCGAAACCGTGGCCCTTGCTAATGCCGGAAACGTCGACCTTGTCGCCTTCTGCGAAGGTGTCGGCCTTGATAACGTCGCCAACGTTCATTTCTGCTGCGCCCTCGAGCTTGAACTCTTTAAGGTGCTTCATCATCTCTACGCCTGCCTTCTTCAGGTGGCCTGCTTCGGGCTGGGAGAGCTTCTTTTCGGCTACTGCTTCGTAACCGAGCTGGACTGCTTCGTAGCCTTCCTTCTCAACTGTCTTCTTCTGGGTTACCACGCAGGGACCTGCTTCGATGACAGTTACAGGAATGACCTTGCCCATTTCGTCGAAGATCTGCGTCATGCCGACCTTCTTGCCGATAATGGCTTTTTTCATTATTTTTTCCTCCTATTGGTTATTGGTTACCTCGCTTAGTCGCGGCTTTCGCCGTGCCAGAGGCTGGCAACTTAACCCGTCCGCATTCGCAAGTTACGGACTATGGGTTGTTGATGTGTGTGGGTACGCGCTTACGCGTAATTAAATAAAGTAGGGATTTGCTCTTACAGCTTGATTTCGATTTCTACACCTGCAGGCAGCTCAAGGGACATAAGAGCCTCGACGGTCTTCTGGGTCGGGGTCATGATGTCGATGAGGCGCTTGTGGGTGCGGCGCTCAAACTGTTCGCGGCTGTCTTTGTACTTATGAACAGCGCGCAGGATGGTGACGATCTCTGTCTTGGTGGGCAGAGGGATGGGACCGGAGACGGTAGCGTCAGTGCGCTTAGCAGTTTCAACGATGGTCTCAGCTGCCTTGTCGATGAGCTGATGGTCATAGGCCTTGAGTCTGATGCGGATCATGTTTTTGTTGCTTGCCATTAGTTTTTCCTCCAAATTCGTACGTTTTTTCGACAGCGTTGGGCTCTGTCGTTTGTCCCGTACGGATGAAGCTTATTTTGCACACTCAACCGTGCGTATCAAACCCTGTCCGAAAAACAAACCGGCCTTTCAGCCGGTCTGATTCCGTGCAAGTGATATACGCGGTGCACGAAATGCTTCAGCCGCCCGATTGCGTACCGACTATCCAGCCGATACCGGACATACTCCACGAAAGTTACCTCGTTTTCACGAGCAATCTTCCGCTTCATCGCATAATACGCCCATTAGCAACTCACAGGCGCTTTCATAGAATAACAAAACTTGCACTTACTGTCAAGATTAATTTTTGTATTTTTCGTAGATTTTTCAATTATTTTTTTGTGAAAGCTCAACAAAGCGAATTTGACCCAATATCTTGTGTTTTCCCCTCTGATTTGACACTATTCGAAAAATATAAACCGCTTTGCCTTTTGCAACTTTTCTTAGCTTAAAGCAGAGAAAAAAGGGGGTATACACCGCAAAAACAAAGTTAGCGGAGGGATAACATCTCACCCTCCGCATTTTGATATTTCCGCTTTTAGTTTTTCTTCTCTTTCGAGGATATCCTTCGCGCCGCGGAGCAGTATCTCCCCTGCTTCCGTCAGACCGATTACCCTGTTGCCCCGCTCGATGAGCCGCACACCCAGCTCCCGTTCAAGCGCAGTAACTGCGCGGGAAATGCTGGAGTGGCTGGTGTAAAGCCGCTCCGCCGCACGGGTGAAGCTGCCTGTCTCGGCAACCGCGGCAAAGGCCCTTAACTGTTCAAGCTCCATAGTTTGAGAAATACCGCATTAATAATTAAATGTATGAGGCAGGAGGTCGCGGAGGCGGTAGCTAACATATCTGCCGTCAGCCTTTGCGCACAGAACCTCGAGCTGACCGTCGGGGCAGAACTCAGAGAGGAACTGTCGGCAAGAGCCGCAGGGCATGCAGTAGTTTTCGCTCTCGGCATAGATTGCAATGCGCAGGAAATCGGTGCTGCCCTCGCTGACAGCCTTGACGCAAGCGGTGCGCTCGGCGCAGATTGTATCGCCAAGTGCGGCATTTTCGATGTTGCAGCCGGTGAAAAGCTTACCGTCGCGGCACTCGATTACGGCGCCGACGGCAAACTTGGAATAGGGTACGTATGCTCTTTGTGACGCCTTTTTCGCAAGGGCGAGAAGCTCCATATCAGTCATTCCAATTCTCCTTACTCTCTGTTATTCTTTGTTTCAGCTGTCGCCCGCGATTGTTTCCGCGAAGCTTATCTTCCAGTTCTGGAAATTGCACAGGGGGTTGTTCTCGTTAACCTGAATTCCGTCTATGAGTCCGCGATGGGTGACCATCTGGTGCTTCTCATAGCAGATAGGGATAAGGTATGCGTTGTTGCAAAGGTAAGCGCTCATGGTTTCCGCCGCATCGTAGCGATCATCGTCGGAGGCGGAAAGATAGGCGGAGATGTATTCTTCAAGCTTCGGGTCGGCTACCGAGCCGTAGTTGAGCTTGCCCTCGGCGCACAGAAGTCTTGACGGGTCGAAATCGGAGTTGAGTCTTACCTCGCCGTAATACAAATCGAAGTTGCCCGCTTCAACAGCTTCCTTGTATGCCTCCCAGCTCAGGGCGTTGACCTTGACCTCAACTCCCAGATCCTTCATATCGGAGGCAAACTGATGGGCGGCGTTTATTTTTTCGCTGCTGGCAGCGCAGACAACAAAACTGAGCGCAACGTCAAGATAGTTCTCCTCGCTGGTTCTGAGCTCCAGATAACCGTCATCGTCCAGATCCTTGAGCCCCGCGTTTTTGAGGATGCGCTCAACCTTTTCAAGGCTGTATTTGTTCTGATTGTTGACGGTTGAGCTGTAATACTGACTTGCCGGGCTTATGATCTGCGTCGTTGCAAGGCCGTAGCCGCCGAGCTGTTCGGTGACGATGGCATCGCGGTCAAAGGCAAGGCTGACCGCCGCGCGCATAAAGTCATATCTGAGAATTGAGCTCGCCATGTTTATGCCGACATAATGGAGGTTAGTCGTGTTGAATCCGCGGATCTCGTTTGTTGCACCGTAACCCAGATTGGTGGGTGCGGTGGGGTCATTCATAACGATGTCGATGAGGGAGTCCTCAAAGGCGGATATAGTTGAATCAACGGTGTTGTATTCGGAAAGGTATATTGTCTTAAGCGGCAGGGTCTTGTAAGAATAGTATTTCTTGTACGCCTGAAGCTTTTTGTGGTTTCTGGAATATGCGTAGGGGCCCGAGCCCTGAGGAAATTCGCTCCCGAAGCTTCCGTCCTTTATGACGGGTATGGCGAGGAGCTTGGGGAACTGAGTGTTCACCTTTGATATGTTTACGTTGAAGCTGCCGGCATCGTTAACGGAAACACCGCTCACATAGTAAAGCCTGCTTCTGTAGCGGTCGGCATTCATTGCGCACCTTAGCGAATAGGCAACGTCATACGCGGTAAGATGGCTTCCGTCATGGAAGTATCTGTCCTCGGCGACGGTAAAGGTCCATGACTTGCCGTCCTCGCTGGTCCAGCTTGTAATGACGTTGGGCACCGCCTCAAAGCTGTTGTCGACCTCGATCATGTTTTCGTAAATGAGGTTGCATATAAGCTGGTTGTTTGTGTTTGTGGCGGTCAGCGGATTCATGCTGTATCCGCTGCTGTAATTCAGGGTGAAAACATTGTCGGCGGCGCTGGTCTGCTTAAGCTCCTGTCCCGCACTCTGCCCCGTTATATCGTCTGTGACGTCTGTGCCGCCGCAGGCGCAAAGCGAAAATGTCATCACCGCGGCACACATAAGCGCCGCAAGTCTTGTCGGTCTGTTTGTCATGGCTTATCCTTTCAAAGCATGATAACCGCGGCCATGGAGCCGCGCACTCCCTCTGTTCCCCTGTGGGACCAGTATTTATCCTGATTGCACATGGTGCACTCAGTTGAAACATCGATGTTTTCCTTCTTAAGACCCAGTTGCAGAAGCCGTCTTTCGTTTGCTCCGCGAAGGTCAACATGGGTCTTGCCGTTTTCCTTCTTTTCCAAAAGCCCCTCGGTTTCGCCGCCGAGATACTTTTCCACTGCCGCCGGCACATCGTCATCGCACTCGAAGCAGCACTTGCCGATGCTCTCGCCTATGGCGGCATGGATGTTTTCGGGCTTCGCGCCCAGCTTCACCATCTTGAACACCGCAGCGCCGAGAATATCCGCAACGGAGCTTTTCCAGCCGCAGTGGACAGCGGCGATAACTCCCGCCTCGGCATCCTCCATAAGCACGGGAACGCAGTCGGCTATATAAATAAGTATGGGGAGATTCTTTATGTTCGTAACAAGGCCGTCGGCATTGTACGGAACAGGTGTGCCGATTTCGTGGCGGTCTTCCTCACTCGCCTCGCGCACCTCGACCTCGTGCACCTGCTTTGTGACAACAAAGTCGTCCTTTCCGCAGGAAAAAATTTCGCCCGCTCTGCGGTAGTTTTCCTTGACGCACTCAATGTCATCGCCGCGGTTTTCGCCAAAGTTCCACGAGTCCCATACACCCGTGCTCACACCGCCGATGCGGGTTGTGAACATATGCTTTGACGAAAGCACCGAGCTTTCCATGTATATGCAATCGTTAAAATGTTTTTCCGTAAAAGCCATTTAAAAATCTCCTGCTTTATAGTTGGTCGTCCTTTGTAAAGAGGCGCTGCGCACTTCTCATGGCTCCCCTTGTCAGGGGAACTGTCTGCGAAGCAGACTGAGGGGTAGTTAATCCTTCCGCTTTTCTTTGCTTTAATCCGACGCAACGCTGTATCGGGAAAAGCAGGCCGTTCAGATCATTCGTTCCTGCCGCAGCACTCTTTATACTTGAGTCTCCGGCTGCCGTCGGGCTTCAT
>JAZLGD010000079.1:0-2108 GCA_045616105.1 Oscillospiraceae bacterium
TCCAGCGTAATCTAGGTATACTCACACCGATGGAAAAGCACCAGCAGTTTTACATGGCTGCATAAAAAACGGCCAGTGCCGCAGCACTGACCGTAATAATCTTTATATTATTTCATTGTCCTCTTGACGGAGAGCAGTTCACTCTCGGGTGGGCTTTTTATTATGCTTTATTTTGCAATGAAAATGTTTTCCCCGGTAATATCCTTGAGTGTGGGAGTGCCGCACATGGTCATGGTGTCCTTGAGTTCGTTCACGATTTTATCCATATAGACCTTGAAGCCTTCTTCACCCTCGGCAAAGATAAAGGGTACAACCGGGCGGCCTATGAGCACCGCATCCGCACCAAGAGCCAGTGCCTTGTAAACATCAACGCCGCTTCTTATGCCGCCGTCAACAAAAATCTTGGTTTTGCCCTTGACTGCCTCGACAATTGCGGGAAGCACCTCAGCCGTTGACGGGGTATTGCCCTGAACGCGGCCGCCGTGGTTTGAAACAACTATCGCATCGGCTCCTGCTTCGACTGCTTTAAGTGCACCCTTGACTGTCATAATGCCCTTGATTATGAACGGCATCTTTGCATAGTCGATTATTTCTTTCATTTCCTCAACGGACTTTGAGCCTGCGTTGGGATTCATTTTCTTGAGGAAGGGCAGACCCGCTCCGTCAACATCCATCGCTGCGGCAAAGATGCCCTTTTCGTTAAGGATGTCCAGCTTCTCAAATACGAATTCCTTGTTCCAAGGCTTAATGGTTGGAATACCCATTCCGCCGATAGCTTCCATATCATTTGCGGCATTTTTGAGTACCTCGGGGTCAACACCGTCTCCCGTAAGAGCGCAGATACCGTAGTTGGCTGCGGCAGGAACAAGGATTCTGTTGTATGTAATATCCGTATGCTTATCGCCATAGTGCAGATTTATTGCGCCGAGAGGAGCAATGAATATAGGTGCAGAAAACTTTTTACCGAAAAGCTCAAAGGAGGTATCAACCGCTTCATTTGAGCAAAGGGTGTCCATATTGACAAATATCTCCTGCCACTTTTCATAGTTGCGTGCGGCAACATTACCGGGCACCTTGCTTCCGGGGCCGGGCATGGCATTTCCGCAGGCTCTGCCGTTGCAGACGGGGCAGGCTTTGCAGTAAGGGCCTATCATATCTCTTGATTTTTCAAGTATCTCGTTATAAGTCACGACTCTACCTCCGATAAGTATTATGCTTTAATTATAAAGCAAGAAGCGCAAAAATCAACACTTATATTGATAAATCGCAATACTTGTGCTACAATGCCATCACGGGTGAGCACCTACCGAAAGTCAGGCTATTAAGTCTGGCTGTTTTTTATTTTGGAGGCAAACTATGACATACTATATGCCCATTGCAATCATCGTAATATCTAACATATTCTATAATATCTGCGCTAAATCAACGCCTGAAAACCTTGACCCCTTTGCTTCGCTGACAATTACATATCTTGTTGGCGCACTGGTTTCGGGCATTCTGTATTTTGCATTCAACCACGGCGGCAACCTGATTGCGGAATATCGAAATCTGAACTGGAGTCCGTGGATTCTGGGTATTGCCATTGTCGGTCTCGAGGCGGGCGCTATTTTGATGTACCGCATAGGCTGGAATATAAGCGTGGGGCAGCTTGTACACAGCGTGCTTCTCGCCATATGCCTTATAATAATCGGCATTGTTTTTTACAAAGAACAGCTGAGCATTTCAAAAATCTCAGGCATATTAATCTGCATTGTTGGTCTGTTTTTCATAAACAAATAAGAAAAAGCCACCCAAGGGTGGCTTTTTCTATTATAATATTTCGGCTAATTTGTCGATGTCCTCTTCGCTTGTTGCCCAGGAGCTGGCAAAACGTATTACCGTGTGCTTCTCGTCATATTTCTCCCAGAAGCCATAGTTTACCTGCTTTGAAAGCTCCTTTAGCTTTTCGTTTTCTACAATGACGAACTGCTGATTTGTGGGAGACTCGAGATAAAACTCATAGCCCTTTTCGCGGAGAGTCTTTTTTAGCTTTTCCGCAGTCTTGATTGCATTCTCACCCAAGCGCCAGTAAAGTCCATCAGTGAACAGCGCATCAAACTGCAATGCAC
>JAZLGD010000080.1:0-17272 GCA_045616105.1 Oscillospiraceae bacterium
GTTATGCCTGACGGTATTGATTGCGAGCGGTTTGCGTTCGATGAAAATAAGAGGAAAAAAGTCCGTGCTGAATACGGACTTGACAGTAGCTTTGTCGTAGGTCATGTCGGCCACTTTAACCCTGCTAAGAACCACGAAAAAATTCTCTCGGTATTTGCGAGCTTTGTTAAGCAGAGAGAAGATGCTAAGTTGTTCTTGGTTGGTGACGGAGAGCTGGAGAATGACGTCAGACTGAAAACCGAGGAATTGGGTTTGTCTGATAAAGTCGTCTTTGCGGGCGCACACAGGGATGTTGAAAACATGTATCAGGCAATGGATGTTTTCCTGTTTCCGTCGAGATATGAGGGCTTCGGCATGGCCATGATTGAAGCGCAGGCAAACGGGCTTGCGTGCGTGGCATCCGATGTTGTTCCTGAGGATACAAATGCTGACGGCAGAGCGGTATACATATCGCTGGAAGAAACGGACGATACATGGGCGGATGCACTCAGAACGGCAGCTTATCGGTCGTCAGATTATGCAGGTACAGTAGACGAACACTTTGGTATCAATAAAACAGTAAAGATGCTGGAAGAGATTTATTTAGGGTAATTCTATGAGTAATGTCCGAATGACAAGTGAATATAGAAACAGCAGCTTGTCTTTCAGTTGTCTGCTTGTAGGAAGCGTGTTTTTCCTGATATTGTCTCAGGCGTTGATTATTAAGGTTCCTGATATTGTTACGCAGGTTTTCCGCCCGCTGATTGTGTTTTTCCTTTTGATAGTTATGCTTCAGCGGGGCCAAATAGCGTTCCCGGCAAGAAAAGTTGCGCTGATTGCGGCAATTTATTGTGCATTCGACCTGCTGCTTACACACATCAATGCTGATGAAATAATGCGCGCAAGCGCTGTTTCCCTTTATCTGCTGATGTTTTGGGTTGTAACCGGAACACCGTGGACCAAGAGAGAAGTGCAGGTTATTATTAAAGCCTGTTTCTTAGCAACGTTTGTCTGTGCCATTGCCATTTTTATAAGCAACGACCCGACAGACCTGCACGTTGGTAGCAGCGGCGATATGAGAATGCTTGGCACATATGTAAATCGAAATAAGAATGCGTATGCTTTTACGATCGGTACGGTTCTCGGAGTGATTTACTTAATCTACGGAAAGAATATAAAGAAATTCTGGATACTGATTATTACAGCAGTTGTGGCCTATGCGCTGCTGTACAGTCAGTGCCGAGGCGCTTTCTTCTGCGCAGTTGCAGGAGTGGCGATAGTTGTCTGCGGAAAACTGCTGGAAGTAAAAAAGAAGGATCACGGCAAATTCCTGCTTTATTCGATTTTGTTTATCCTGATTTGTATAGCGTCTTATTATCTGCTGAAAAACAGCGAACTAAGCCGCCTTATAGATGGTGACTCAAAATCCGGCCGTGACGAAGGCATAAAGCATGCCTGGCAACTGTTTTTGTCAAGTGATCTGTTTGGTAAAATCTTCGGAAACGGATATGCTTATGAGGGCCTGCATACCGAAGGCGTAGGTGCGCATCTTATATATGTCGGATATTTGTTGTCGATAGGAGCTGTTGGTATAGGACTCATAACATTAGTGTTTATATGCTCCGGATTGAGAATCAAAGGCACAATACCAATGGCATTGTTCGTGTGCGCATTTCTGCGAACTTTTTTTGAAGGCCTTGACTATTACATATATATTCCGTTGATATTATCAAGCATTATCTATAACTACTCGCTTATGTACAGGAGAGATTGCGTTGAGTTGTTCAGAAGGTAAATTGAACATTAAGCATATATTGGCCGTCGCAGTGTGCGTATTTGTAAGCATGCTGTTTTGTGCGGGCAGCACAAGCCCCCTATATCCGCATTATGCCTGCTTGGACTCATCTATGTTTTTGCTGACAGGCAGAGGAATACTCGAAGGAAAAGTCTGTTATGCAGACCTTTTTGACCATAAAGGCCCCGTACTGTTTTGGCTTGAATCCATCGGATATGCTATGGGAGGCAGAACAGGCGTATGGGTGTTCCAATGCTTGCTTGCGATAGCGGATGTGATTCTACTTGAAAGAATATTTAGAAAGCTGAACGCAAAACCACTTCTGGCGGTTATATCTGCTGCGGCTGTTTTCTTCTATACTTTCTCGCACGGAAACCTAACAGAAGAACTCAGTATGCCTCTGATTCTGACTGCCCTTTTGCTTGAGGTAGAATTTCTTGCATCGGATAACAAAACACACAGCCCGTGGTACGCATTTGTATATGGAGTAATAATAGGATTGCTTGCATTTATCAGGATAAACAATGCGATTTCCATCTGCGTGCTGATATTATGTATAGGTGTGATACTGGTAAAGGAAAAGCAGTGGAGCAACATCGTATTTAACTTCTTTGCGGGCATTGCAGGCATTGCAGTTGTGGCGCTGCCTGTGTGTCTGTACTTCTATGTACATGATGCCCTTAACGATATGATATATGCTACTTTTCTGCATAACCTAATCTACGCAAAAGAACATACACACGCGGCAATACTCTCGAAATACTTCCTGAATTTTGTGTTTATGTATGCTCCCGGTGTTTTTGCTGTAGTAATCTTTGCGTTGAAAGCAGGAAAGGACAGAAATCGACTTTATATATCCTTAGCGGTATCATCGGCGGTTACATATTTAATGCTTATATATTCCAACGTATATGCTCATTACTTTACGCTTGGAATACCTCTGTTTGCTGTGTCAGTGGCGTGTGCCTTTCCTGAATTTGAGATAAAGAGTATTAAGAAGTTTTTTAAACAGGGAAAGATTGCAAGCGTGGCACTGACGGCAATTGTCTGTGCGTTTGCGCTGCTTAGTATATACAGCGCAGGAGCCCCGTTTTATAAGACATATATTTCAAAGAGCGCCGACGAGCAGTATTACCAGATTAGCGAAAGCATGAAAGCAGTTCCCGAAAAAGAGCGGAATTCGGTTATCGGTTATGGTGTGCTTGCGGATTTCTACATTCATGCAGATGTAACCCCTTGCTATAAATACTACACTCTTCAAAAATGGATGACTTCTGAAAAGCGAGACGTTTACGGCGAGTTTATTGAGTATTTGTTGACTGAGCATCCGTTGTGGTTAGTAACCAGAGCCGATGAACACGATGGAATCATAACAGCGGTGCTGGATAAATATACACTTGTTACAAGTGATGATTATTACAGCTATTATAGGTATAAGGAGTAAACAATAATGGCACCAACGCTCTATATCGTCATCCCCTGCTACAATGAGCAGGAGGTGCTGCCGATTACAGCACCTATGTTTCTCAATAAAATAAAGCAGCTTGCTGCTGACGGGAAGATATCCGACGACAGCCGTGTAATGTTTGTCAATGACGGCAGTAAAGACAGGACTTGGGATATTATCTCCGAGCTTGCGGGAAAAGACGAACATTATATCGGTATTTCCCAAAGCCGCAACCGCGGCCATCAGAATGCTGTTCTGGCCGGACTCATGGAAGCCAAGGACAAGTGTGATATTACCATTTCCATCGATTGCGACGGTCAGGACGATATTAATGCCATGGACAAGATGGTTGATGAATATCTTAACGGCTGTGAGGTGGTATACGGCGTCCGCTCAAGCCGCGAAACAGATACCTTTTTCAAACGTACCACGGCTCAGGGCTTTTATAAGTTCCTCTCCGCAATGGGCGCAGAGGTGGTATATAACCATGCAGACTACCGACTCACCAGCGCAAAAGTGCTGAATGAGTTTGCAAACTTCAAGGAAGTCAATCTGTTCCTGCGCGGCATGATTCCCCTTGTGGGCTTCAAGAGTACAAGCGTTGAATATGCCCGTGCAGAGCGTATCGCAGGCGAGAGCCATTACCCCCTGAAGAAGATGATAGCTCTTGCTGTTGATGGAATTACAAGCCTCTCCGTCAAACCCCTCAGGCTGATAACCGGCTTCGGCGTGGTCGTTGCGCTCATCAGCTTCATCGGCTGCCTTTGGGCACTCATTACTGCATTGTGCGGCAACACCGTTCAGGGCTGGGCAAGTATGACCTGCATAGTCTGCTTCGTCGGCGGTGTGCAGCTCATCTGCCTCGGCATTATCGGCGAATACATCGGCAAAATTTATATGGAAACAAAACAGCGCCCGAGATATATTATCTCAGAGCGCACGTGGGATGAAAAATGAGAATTCTTTACATCGCAATGGATAATCCCGCCGTTGATACTATTCTCGGCGGAATGAACGACGAGAGCCTTGCGGGGCTTCCGGCGTTTTACTACCCGTTCAAGATGCTTCTTGAAAAAGGAAACACAATAGACCTGATGCTCATTTCAAATGAGGAGCACGAGGTCGTTGAGAGCGAGCACTTTAAAAAGGAAAACCTTTTCCAAATAAGAATGAAGCACAGCGGTGTGCTTGGAACACTTGAACTTCCGATGCTGCTCAGACGGGAAACCAAAAAACGCCTTAAAGCTGAGCACTATGATTTCGTTTACGGTATGGCGGAAGGCTCCCACATGGGCGTTCGCACCGCGGCGAAAATGGGTGTGCCCTGCGCTTTGCGACAGTTTGGTACGCAGGAAATGGCAAATGTTCTCGAGCCAATGAAAAAAGGCCTGAAACGATGGCTTAAGGCGATCAAGGATTATACGTACATAACGCTTTCTATGATAAGCCGAAAGAGCTTTGTCCTTGCGACAAATGACGGAAGCCGAGCGGATGAACTGTATGATATACTCGGAATAAAGAAAAAGAGATTTGATTTTCATTTCTGGCGCTCTGCCGTTGCAATACCAAAAGAACAGCCCTTTGTTGACACCTCGAAAACCGGCAGCTATCCCGAGAACTACGGGCCTATGTGCCTTTCACACATCGGCAGAATTGCCGATGTCAAGCGTCAGGACAGAAGCGTAAAAATTCTGGGCGAGCTTTACAAACGCGGTTACAGATTCCATCTCTATTTCCTCGGTACGGTGGACAGTCAGGCTATGTATGAGTCTACGCTGAAAATCGCAGAGGAATACGGAGTGACGGACTATCTGCATTTTGAGGGCGGAAAAAGCCAGACAGAGTGCAGGATGTATGCGCGCAACTCATTTGCGACTCTGCTCCCGGGCGAGTGGAACAGAGTGAATATTTTCTATGAGGTCATGGGAGAGGGAAGCGTTGTGCTTACCAACAACAATCACTCCATTGATGAATTCATAGACGACGGCTCAAACTGCCTCGTTTACGATACCGAGGCAGAGGCGGCGGAAAAACTGATCGCACTGATGAATAATCCTGAACATCAGGCGGAAATACGCGCAAATGCGCATAAAACGGCAATCGACAAATTCATGACGCTGGAGCGCCGCTTCGGCATGGAAGCGCAGCTCGTCATGGATACCGCCGAGGGCAAGGATACATCGAACTATCCTGAAATCATATAACAGTCTGGAGATAAAGAAAATGAAGATTGCAGTTGCAGGTGTGGGATATGTTGGACTTGCGCAGGCTGTGCTTATGGCACAGCACCATGAAGTCACCGCAGTCACAACAACTCCGGCAAAAGCTGAAAAGATTAATAACGGGATTTCGCCGATTGTTGACAAGGAGATATCCGAATACCTGCAGAGACCTGTTTCTCTTACTGCAAGCATCGATGGCGAGGCGGCATATAAGAGCGCGGAAGTAATCATAATTGCAACCCCTACGGACTACGACCCGGAAAAGAACCTCTTCAATACTTCAACAGTCGAAGCGGTGCTCGAGATGGTCGGCAGAGTTAATCCGAATGCGCTGGTTGTAATTAAATCAACCGTTCCCGTAGGCTATACCGAAGGCGTTGTGGAAAAATTCGGCTGCAAGCGACTCCTGTTTTCCCCCGAGTTCCTGCGCGAGGGAAAAGCCCTGTACGATAATCTCCACCCCAGCCGCATCGTGGTCGGCAGACCAAAGAACGGTACGGCAACCAAGGAGGACGCGGAACTTTTTGCATCGCTCCTGACAGCAGGTTCTCTTGAAGAGAATACTCCGGTCCTTTTTACAAACTCTACTGAGGCCGAGGCAATTAAACTCTTCGCGAATACATATCTTGCCGTCCGAGTCAGCTACTTCAACGAGCTCGACACATACTGCGAGCTTAACGGACTTGATACACGACAGATTATCGACGGCGTATGCCTTGACCCGCGCATAGGTGCGCATTACAACAACCCGTCTTTCGGTTATGGCGGTTACTGCCTGCCTAAGGACACGAAACAGCTCGTTGCAAATTTCGGAAATATTCCGAACAGAATCATTCACGCATCGGTTGATGCAAACGACGAGCGCAAGGATCATATTGCACGCATGATACTGAGAAAGGCAGACGGCGGTGTCGTGGGAATATACAGGCTTACCATGAAAGCAAACTCCGACAACTTCCGCGAGAGCAGTATCCGCGGAGTTATTGCAAGACTTCGTAATGCAGGTGCAGAGATTGTAATTTATGAGCCCACTCTTAAGAGCAATGAGTTTGAGGAAATCCCCGTGATTTCCGACTTGAATGAATTTAAAGAAAAATCCGCCGTTATCGTGGCAAACCGCATGGAGGATTGCCTGCGCGATACAGCGGATAAGGTATACACAAGAGATTTGTACTGCAGGGACTGAGGGCAAAAACATGATACCTAAAAAAATACATTACTGCTGGTTTGGTGGAAATCCGATGACCGAGCTGGGTGAAAAGTGTATTGCCAGTTGGAAGAAATACTGTCCGGATTATGAAATAGTGAGATGGGATGAATCCAACTATGATGTTACGAAAAATGAATATATGAAGCAGGCATATGATGCGAAAAAGTGGGCATTTGTTACCGACTATGTAAGACTTGACATCATATACGAGCATGGTGGCATCTATCTGGATACGGACGTGGAACTGGTAAAGAATATAGATGAGTTGCTTTCAAACAAAGCGTTTATGGGATACGGCTGTACGGGAGGCGTAAACACAGGTTTGGGTTTTGGCGCTGAGTCCGGTCTGAAAATAATAAGAGAGCTAAGGGATTACTACGACAAGGTGCTGTTTGTCAATGAAGACGGTTCGTATAATACAGCTCCTTGCGTGAAATACCAGACAGAATATCTGCTCGAACACGGCATGGTTGATGAAAACATCCTGCAAAATGTAGAAGACATTACGATATATCCGAAAGAATATCTATGCCCTATGGATTATTCCACAGGAGCATTGACAATTACGGAGAATACATACAGCATCCATCACTATGAGTCCTCTCACTGGAGTAAAAGAGCCAGAAACGGTAACCTGCGTATGCGCAGGGCGCAAAAGAATTATGGAAAAATGGGATTCTATATCTACTCACACAGCCGCTTGGCAAGAGTTCTTGACATGGTACTTCACGGTGAACTCCGAGACTATGTAAATGAGGTGAAGGCAGAGAACGATGGATAATCAGATATTGGTTAGTGTATGCTGCACAGCATACAACCACGAGAAGTACATAAGAAAATGCCTTGATGGATTTGTAATGCAGGAGACGAATTTTAAGTTTGAAGTGCTAATAAATGATGATGCGTCTACTGACAATACGGCGGCTATAATAAGAGAATATGAAAAAGAGTATCCCGAAATAATTAAGCCCATTTATCAGACAGAGAATCAGTTCTCAATTGACCGGAATATCACTGCTAATATTTTGTTCCCAAAGTGCAAGGGGAAATACATCGCTTTGTGCGAAGGCGATGATTTTTGGACAGATCCGCTTAAACTGCAAAAGCAGGTGAATGCACTTGAAGCAAATCCAAGCTGTCATATGTGCGTGTGTAAAGTGATATGGGTATCAGAAACAGGCAAAGAAATAGTCGGGCAAAGCCCAAGTCTTCCTTTGAACGAGCAGGTGATGCATGCAAAAGATTTTTTAGAGACAGTATTTACAGAGTATGCGTTCCAGACAAGTGGCTATTTCTTCAGAGGTGAAGATATATGGAGCTACACACACCCGTTTCCTAGATTTCGAGAAATCTCCCCAGTTGGAGATATTCCCTATCTTTTATATTTTGGCCAGCTTGGCGATGTGTATTATATTGATGATCCAATGTCATGCTATCGCAGAGGTAGTATAGGTTCCTGGAATCAAAGAGAATACAATACTAAAAAGAAGCAGAAAGAGCAGTTGGGCAAACTGTGTGAAGTTTATAGAGAATTTGATAAATACACAGAATTTAAGTATCATCAGCTATGTATAAAAAAAATATTCTCTCTAAATTACTTATACATTGCGGAAACAAAAACTGATTTTAGGAAACTAATCGCTTTTGAGGGAAACTTATTTAATAGGCAACCCGTACGAAGAAAAACTCGTATCCTAATTGGTGCATATTGCCCGTCATTACTGAAACTGTACTATAAGATTACCGGACAGGGATAACATTATGTCGGATAACCGGAACGGACAACAGAATAATATGAAAAACCGAGCGATATCCGGTTTCCTTTGGCGCTTTTTTGAACGCTGCGGAGCGCAGGGCGTTACGCTTGTTGTGTCAATAGTTCTGGCAAGACTGCTTGATCCGGAGACTTACGGCACTATTGCGCTCGTTATGGTGTTTACAGTCATCCTTGATGTCTTTGTCAACAGCGGCTTTGGCAATGCGCTTATTCAGAAAAAGGATGCAGATGATCTTGATTTTTCTTCTGTGTTTTATTTCAATGTGGTAATGTGCATAGCTCTTTATGCCTTGCTGTTTGCATGCGCACCGCTTATTGCAAAATTCTACGGGCTTCCGGAATTGACTGCGCTTGTGCGGGTGCTCGGATTAAGCCTGATTATATCGGGCGTGAAGAATGTTCAGCAGGCGTATGTCTCTAAAAATCTTCTGTTTAAGAAGTTCTTTTTTGCCACGCTCGGGGGAACGCTCGGAGCAGCTGTGGTCGGAATATGGATGGCATACATGGGCTGCGGAGTATGGGCTCTTGTGGCACAGAATCTGTTTAACGGCGCAGTTGACACAATAATACTGTGGCTTACGGTCAAGTGGCGGCCAAAGAGAATGTTCTCTTTAGAACGCTTAAAGAGCCTGTTCTCCTACGGCTGGAAACTGCTCGTGTCAAATTTGCTTGATACGGGATATAACCAATTGCGACAACTTATAATAGGAAAAATGTATACTGCTTCGGACCTCGCGTTCTATAACAAAGGAACGGAATATACGCACCCTATTATTACGAACATCAATTCTTCAATTGACAGCGTATTGTTTCCCGTCATGTCGGAAGCGCAGAATGATAGAGAAACGGTAAATAATATGACGCGCAGAGCAATAACTGTAAGCTCGTATATTATTTGGCCTATGATGATGGGGATTGCTGCCTGCGCGGAACCATTGGTCAGAATACTGCTTACCGATAAATGGCTGCCTTGTGTGCCGTTCCTGAGAATATTCTGCATTGTGTATGCTTTTTATCCAATACATACGGCAAACCTCAACGCAATCAAAGCTTTAGGAAGAAGCGACCTGTTCCTTAAGCTTGAGATAATCAAAAAGATTGTAGGTCTTACTATTATTTTTGCAACAATGTGGTATGGCGTTATGGCTATGGCTTGGGGTATGCTGGCGGGTAGCTTTATCAGTCAGGTTATAAACGCATGGCCGAATCGAAAGCTGCTGGATTATAAATACGGCCAGCAGATTAAAGATATAACACCGTCAATTCTGCTTTCGGCAGCAATGTTTGGAATAGTTTACTGTGTTCAGCTACTTGAATTAAATGACTGGCTGACATTACTAATACAGATACCGATCGGCGTGCTTATCTATGTTTCGGGCTCAAAGCTGTTCAAAATGGAGAGCTATGACTATGTGCTTACAACTGCAAAAGGTTTTTTGAAGAGAGGATAAATATGAAAAAAATTCTTCTTTTGGGAGGCTCTGCGCAGCAGGTAGTTGCTATAGAAACAGCAAAGCAAATAGGATATTATACGGTGCTGTGCGACTATCTTCCCGATAATCCGGGACAATATGCTGCAGATAAGTTTTATCTTGTAAGCACAACTGATAAGGAAGCCGTACTAAGCGTAGCAGAGAGCGAACATATAGATGGAGTGCTTGCATATGCATCAGACCCAGCAGCTCCCACAGCGGCCTATGTTGCAGAAAAGATGGGGCTTCCAGGAAATCCTTATAAGTCTGTGGAGATTCTTTGCAACAAAGATAAGTATCGAAAGTTCCTTGCCGATAACGGATTTTGTTCGCCCGTTGCAAAAGGATACAACAAAGTATCTTCCGCGTATAGAGACATAGTTAGCGGCCTTTATAAGTTGCCCATAATTGTAAAACCTGTGGATTCATCAGGAAGTAAGGGTGTGTATATAATACGTGGTATTGATGATGCAGAAGAAAAACTTAATTTATCGATGGAGTTTTCGAGAGGGAAAAGAATAATCGTTGAAGAATACGTAGAAAAATACGGATATCAAGTTGCTGGAGATGGGTTGTCAGTTGATGGTAAGCTTGTATTTAAATGCTTTGCCAACGTCCATTTTAATTCTAAGTGCGTTAATCCATTTGTGCCCATTGCAGCATCATTTCCGTATAACATGCCCGAGTGGGTTCAGAATAAAATACACGATGAAATTCAGCGGCTAATTACGTTGCTAAATATGGAAACAAGTACTTACAACTTTGACATTCGTATCGATAAAGAGTATAACGTATACCTAATGGAAGTCGCGCCGAGAGATGGCGGAAATTATATTCCACAGATAATTAAGTACGCAACAGGTGTTGACCTTGTAGAATGCTCGGTCAAGGCTGCAATGGGAGAAGAAATTTGCACCGACGTATTTGGCAAGCCTTCAGGATATTACGCATATTACGCAGTGCATAGCCTCAAGGACGGAATCCTTGACACTGTTAAGCTTGTTGATGGCATTGAAGAAAAACATGTCCTTGAAAACCACCTACTGAAAAAACACGGAGATGAAATCAAAGCATTCACCGGTGCCAATACTACCTTAGGTTGTCTACTTATGCAGTTTGATAGTATGGAACAAATGCTCGATATGATGGATAATTCAGAGAAATGGATAGCTTTGAAATTGGAGAATGAATATGGTTGAGCTAATAAAGAAAGCGATTAGAATTTATGTGAGGCTAAGATGGAATATAAAAACGCCTTATATGTCGAAGCGCATAGTTGAGAGTTTCATCGAAGACTATAGGCAACGCAAGTTGCCGTGGCTTGAGATATGGTCGATACACCATAAAGGTTTTACCGTATCAGATTGGACTATCCTAAATCTCAATAAATCAAACTACAAAGAATATTTGTCAGATGTTCAGTACTTTAGAATGCACCCGATAAATGGTGAATACAGTTATATAATTGATGACAAGTGGACACTGAAAAAACAATGCGCAGACACAGAACTCAATAAGTATATGCCCGAATACTATTATCGTATTGGTAGTGATGGTATGGTTGAGCAGCTTATGGACTGCCCCTATGTAAATGAGAATGGTACAGCAAAGGCTATATCAAAGCTCTTACGCGAGAAAGGCAAACTTGCAATAAAACAAGCTGCAGGTAGCCTTGGCATTGGATTCTACAAGGCAGAATTTAAGTCCGGAAAGTACTTACTAAATGAAAGAGAATATAGTGAAGAAGAATTCTGCAATGAAATTTCGAAATTAAGAGATTATCTTATAACGGAGTATCTGTTCCCCCACAGCACTCTTGCTCAGTTCTGCCCTTATACATGCAACTGCATTAGATATCTTGCAGGTCGTACTGACGATAAGCTTCAGATGCTGAAGAGCTTTATTAGGTTCGGAACGGAAAAATCAGGATTTGTAGAAAACTATAATGCAGGCGGAGTGCTCTGCTACATTGACGAAAATGGCTATTTTGAAAAAGGAAATGTGATTGATTTTGAGAGTGGCACTAATCAGGCAATAAACAAGCATCCGGATAATGGCAAAACCCTAAAGGGAAAAATTCCAAAATGGGAAGAAGTAATTGCAGCAGCGGACGAATTCGGAGAGTTTTTTCCTGGGCTTATGTACCTAGGAATCGACTTTGTCGTCACTTCAGATGATCATGTTAAGGTGCTGGAGATAAATTCTCTGACATCTTTGGATTCCATTCAGCTTGACCGCTCAATACTCAATACAGATGCCGGGGATTTTTATAGGAAATTAATGAAATGACAGACAACAAAAATGGGATTTGTATGGTTAAGGATGCTGTAGGGATTGAGAAAACGATAATGAGCTATGCTCCGATCTTCTCGAACTTGAACAGAAACAGCATTAATGAATTAGCCGAAAAATTTGCAAAATATGCGAAGGTCATTTCGATTATTGCAGGCAATGACTCTATCGGTTTTGCTGCATTTTACTGCAATGATACGGAAGGTAAAACGGCATACCTTTCGTTGATAGCTACCGCTGAAAACATGCAGCGCAAGGGAATAGGCAGAATCCTGATTGATGAGGTTCAGCGCATATCTGTAGAGGCGGGAATGAAAAAGTTGAGGCTTGAGGTAAACAACTCCAACAGCAAGGCAATTTCGTTCTATATAAAAAATGGATTTGAATTTGAATGTCCTGCAGGTGAACATAGCAGTTATATGATTAAAGATTTCTGACGGTGATACATATGCCAATTAATGTAACACGATCCTCGATGCCCTCGTATGAGGAGTACTGCGAGGAGATAAAAGAAATATGGGACAGCAGGTGGCTGACAAACGGCGGCGTTAAGCATCAGCAGCTTGAGGCACAGCTCAAAGGCCTTTTAGGTGTGCCCAATGTGACGCTGTTCACCAATGGACACCTTGCCCTTGAAAATGCCATAGCCGCTATGAATCTTCCGAAGGGCGGAGAGGTTATCACAACTCCGTTTACTTTCGCATCCACAACTCATGCTATTTCACGAAACGGACTCGTACCCGTGTTCTGCGACATTAAGCCCACGGACTACACAATCGATGCAGACAAAATCGAGGCGCTTATAACGGACAAAACCTGCGCAATTATCCCTGTGCATGTCTACGGAAATTTCTGCGATGTGGAGAGAATAGAGGCAATTGCAAAAACATACAGGCTTAAGGTAATATATGATGCGGCGCATGCCTTCGGAGCAAAACTCAAGGGCATTTCTTCGGCCTGCTTCGGAGACGCCTCTATGTTCAGCTTCCATGCAACAAAAGTGTTCCACACCATTGAGGGCGGCGCTGTTTGTTATGGCGATGCTTCGCTTTCTGAAAAACTGAATGCACAGAAAAACTTCGGACAGATCACAAGCGAAGTTGTCCCCGTTTCAGGTGGAAATGCAAAGATGAGCGAGTTTCAGGCGGCAATGGGCATATGCAACCTGCGCCATCTTGAAGGGGAAATCGCAAAGCGGAAGGCGATTGTTACGCACTATCGCGAGCGCCTTTCAGGTGTTGAAGGTATCAGGCTGTGCCACGTTCAGAATAATGTGGAGCCAAACTACGCATATTTTCCCGTGGTGTTTGAGGAAGCCTTTGGAAGTGTTCGTGATGAAGTGCTAAGTACACTATCTGAGAACGGTATAATTGCAAGAAAGTATTTTTATCCGCTGACGAGCAGCTTTGAATGTTATAAAGAGCTAAACCACGGTAAAACCCCTGTGGCGGAATACATATCGGGCAGAGTGCTGTGCCTGCCGCTGTATGCAGATTTAGCGCTTGAAGATGTAGATAGAATCTGCGATATAGTTTTAAGTTGTAAGAGAGGTTAATGGGATGAAAGGTATTATACTTGCCGGAGGCTCCGGCACAAGGCTTTATCCTTTGACAAGGGTTACTTCAAAACAGCTCTTGCCGGTGTATGACAAGCCCATGATATATTATCCGCTGTCAACGCTTATGCTGGCAGGTATAAGAGACATACTTATAATATCCACCCCCGAGGACACACCGAGATTCGAGCAACTGCTCGGGGACGGAAGCCAGTTCGGTATTAATCTTTCCTATGCTGTTCAGCCTTCTCCCGACGGCCTTGCGCAGGCATTTATCATAGGCAAGGATTTCATCGGCGACGACACCTGCGCGATGATTCTCGGCGACAACATATTTTACGGTGGCTGGTTCCGCAAGAACCTTGCTGATGCGGTGAAAAATGCCGAGGAAGGATTTGCAACCATTTTCGGCTACTACGTTAAGGACCCCGAGCGCTTCGGCATAGTTGAATTTGACAAGGATAAAAAGGTCGTCTCTGTTGAAGAAAAACCGCAGAATCCCAAATCAAACTACTGTATCACCGGTCTCTATTTCTACGATAAGCGTGTGGTATCCATGGCGGAAAAAGTCAAGCCCTCCGCAAGGGGAGAGCTTGAAATTACCGACCTTAACCGTATGTACCTTGAAGAAGACAAACTTAAAGTTCAGGTTCTCGGACGAGGATTTGCATGGCTAGATACAGGCACTATGGACAGCCTTATGGATGCGGCTTCATTTGTACAGACTGTGCAGAATCGCCAGGGCGTGGTTATTTCCGCTCCAGAAGAGGTTGCGTACCATGAGGGATGGATAAGCAAGGAACAGCTTTTGGAGGCCTCAGAGCTTTACGGGAAATCACCATACGGAGAGCATCTGCGAGTGGTTGCTGAGAACAAACTCATATTCTGATTGAGAGGATAAGTTATGGTCAGACTTGTTACTGGCGGAGCCGGATTTATCGGCTCAAACTTTATATTCTACATACTTGAAAAATATCCTTATGACAAGCTTATCTGCGTTGATAAGCTGACATATGCGGGCAATCTTTCCACATTGGCTGCTGTACTTGACAGACCGAATTTTCGCTTTGCGAAGATTGACATATGCGACAGAGAAGAAGTGTACGGCCTGTTTGAGGAAGAAAAGCCCGATGTTGTCATAAACTTTGCCGCAGAATCCCATGTTGATCGCTCAATTGAAGGGCCGGAGATTTTCCTCGAAACAAATATAATAGGTACGTCTGTTCTTATGGATGCCTGCCGAAAGTATGGCAATGTCCGCTTTCATCAGGTTTCAACCGACGAAGTTTACGGAGACCTTCCCCTTGACCAGCCGGACCTGTTTTTTACGGAAGAAACACCTTTGCATACAAGTTCCCCGTACAGCAGTTCAAAAGCGTCAGCAGATCTGCTTACTATAGCATATCTGCGCACATATGGTTTGCCCGTAACCATAAGCCGCTGCTCGAATAACTACGGACCTTATCAGTTCCCTGAGAAGCTTATTCCGCTTATGATTGCCAATGCTCTTGCAGATAAGCCCCTGCCTGTTTACGGTCAGGGTCTTAATGTTCGAGACTGGCTGTATGTTGAGGATCATTGCAAGGCAATTGACCTCGTGGTAAATAACGGCCGCATCGGCGAGGTTTACAACATCGGAGGACATAACGAGATGCGCAATATCGATATAGTAAGGCTTATATGTAAGGAACTCGGTAAGCCCGAGAGCCTTATTACATATGTAACAGACCGCAAGGGACATGACTTGCGCTATGCAATTGACCCCACCAAAATACACAATGAGCTTGGATGGCTGCCCGAAACAAAGTTTGCTGACGGCATAGTTAAGACCATAGATTGGTATCTCAATAACCGCGACTGGTGGGAAACTATAATATCCGGAGAATATCAAAATTACTACGAGAAAATGTATGGTAATAAATGATGCTCCGACTCATTTTAATACTGAAAAATCACCCGACACTTGTCGGGTGATTTTTTATCAGAAGCATTCTTTAATTGCGTTTTTGAAATCGGTCAGCTGATAATCGCCGAGCGGGCATTTTGCATACTCGTTACTGTATGACACGCCGCCGAAAAGCTTATTCACAATGGAAAGCTTTTTAAAAAACTTAAATACCCGGTTGCATAGCAGGGATCTCTTCTTGGGACAGATGCAGTCGGCCATGGCGCGCATGATTTCAAAAGAACTGACCGGCTCAATATCCTGAGCGGGATATATGCCTGAACAGCCTGATGAGGCAATAAGCCAGCAAAGCTCAGCCAGATTGTCGACATACAGCATACCCTGCTTCGCATTTTCAAACGCCCTTGGCAGAATGGGCAGAAGCCTTACGATTTTTGCAAATCCTGAGATATAGTTGCCTTTGCAATCTTTTCCGTAAACATTCGCGGGTCGAATAATTGAAACATGAAAAACATCGTCGTCGAGCCCCTGAAGCAGCCGTTCACCTTTCAGCTTGCTGCTGCCATAGAATGAGCAGGGGTTGAGAGGCGTGGTCTCATCAACAACATTTCCCGAAGGCAGCTTCTTATCCTGACCGTAGACCCCCATGGTGCTTATGAATATGAATTGTTTTACGCCCTGTGCTTTGGCAAATTCAGCAAACTCGAACGGCTGATAAGCATTTACTTTGTCGTAGGTTTCTTCGGGTATGTAATCCTTGTGATGCACTATTGCAGCGGCATAAATTACTGTATCAAATGAGGAAAGGTCCATAGCTTTCCATGAATCATCGCGAACACTGATGTAATCGATTTCGGGTTTTTCCGTTTTGCCTGCAAACCATTTTCCGATTCTTTGAGCAATATAGCTGTTTTTTCCAACAATCAGAACCTTCATATTACACCTTTAATAGCCTTTTCCTGTCCTCAACAATATACTGCATGAGTTTTGCCTGATCAAAGCTTTCCTCGATAAACGGCCTTGCTTCCGCAGAGAAGGCGGCGCGCAGCTCTTTGTTATGTGCCAGCTTGAGCATACCCTCATAGAGAGAATCAACATCGGCTTTCTTGACAATGATTCCGGTCTCGCCCTCACGCATTGCGTCTGTGGGGCCCGGAATATCTGTCACTATGACAGGAACACCCATGGCTTCAGCTTCGATAACAACGGTGCCGAAACCCTCTCGATAACTGGGGAGGATTAAAATGTCCATGGCGGAAAGATATTGTTCAACAACATCTGTTGAGCCGCAGAGCAAAACGCGCTCTTCATTCTCAGCCCAGGAATACAATTCGGAATTGACCGAGTCGGCCTTCTCTATTCCGCCAACAAGCATCAGATATGAGTCCGGCATCTCCGGCAGGATTTTCTTATATGCGGCAAACAGCTCGTTGATGCCTTTGTCGCCTGTAATGCGCCCGATAAAACCGAATACGGTTGAATCGGCAGTAATCCCGTATTTGTTGCGAATGGCATTGTTCCATTCGGCCTTGCGGCTTATATCAAACTTGCCGAGGTTGATGCCGCCCGCACTGCCATTCCATATGACAGAGCCTTTTTCTTCCGGGTACAGCCCCT